>NZ_VPEU01000099.1:0-2895 GCF_013416975.1 Acinetobacter sp. YH18001
AATTATGATGTTTATGCTTTCGTGTCTGAATATAGCAATGACTGGTTGGATAAAATAGAAAATTTAGGAGTTACTCTTGTAACCTATCAACTTAGTCGTGGAGGGTTAAATCCATTGGCTGATCTATGACTTTGGCTAGTTTCTTTTTAAATTGATCTCGTATAGCAACAGGGAGTTTTTCCCATTCTGCTGTAAAGTCCTTGTGACGTAAAAGCTTATAAGTCATCTAATGTGACTTCCTCAAACATCTCTTTAGGATCATTAATGCGCTTACGGACAAGAGCTAATAATTCTTCATCTTCTTCCGAAAGCAAAGCTTTTTTGACAGGCAGTTTCCCAGTCGTAGCAACATACTCAAGAATACTAGTGAAGAAATCCGTAGGTGCAATACCTTGCTCTTTAAGGATTGAATAAGATTTTTCTTTAAGGGCTTCATCGATCCTGAAGTTAACAGTAGCCATCATATTTCCCAAGTATTTAATGTACTAGGAACAGTGTAATGCAAATTGCATTACAAGTCGACTTTGCATAACAGCCATTATGTTAAATAGAATCAAAAAACCTCCAATAAAATCGTTATAGTATTATTATTTATTGAGTAGATAAGAGAATTAAATTAGTGAAATACTCAAATGAAAAAATAGTAAAAGCTCTCTTACTTTCTCCTTTACCACTACTTTTTTTCACAGCAGTCCTGTTTATCGTAATGAATCAGGAATACAGCCTATACTCGATTTTAGTGGTTCTTGTAGGGCACGGTCTTGTCTACTTGGCTTATTGTATTTTGACTGTACCTTTCAGCTTCATATTCTCAATTCTTTTAAATCGTTATAACAGTCTTAATTTATTAACTATCTGTATTGCCTCTATAATTATTGCTACTCCATTTTTTATTCTTTTTGGATGGAGTCACACAGGAGAAATTTCGAAAGAGTGGTGGAAGATGTATACAGATACATGGACTATCTTTATGGCTCTATTTCCTGGCTTATGTTATTGGCTATTTCTGATTAACCTAAAAGATAAGAAATCAAAGAATATTGAATAAACCATTGCATAGAGATTCTTAAATTTCCCTAAAATTAACATAATACACCTTATACGAAATGCGTTATAATTCTCTATAGAAATCAATGCTGTAGTTTCTAGTTGATAGCCCGAACATCCCTGTTCGGGCTTTTTTTATGATTTTTCACGTTCCACGCTTAATAAGTGAGCAATGTTTCACGACTTTGTTTAGGTTAATTGAATAATCAGGATGCCTGGTCTTTTTCTTTTTGGCGTTCATTCAGCTCTTTTTTGAGTGCCTTTTTATCCTGGTACGATGCAATCAGCATGATCGGGATCAGCAGCGGGGCCACAATAATTCCCAGGGCAATGTCTTTCAGTTTCGGCATGATCTCTCTCCCTTAGTCACTATCAAAAACAGCATTCAGCACACGGCCAAATAAGCCACGTTTTTTAGGTTGTGGCACTGCCACATTTTGCAACGTGGCATGCTGTAGCGTTTGCGTGTGGTATGCTGTAGTTTCTTGCTGTGGCACTGCCACATTTTCTACAATATTTAATTCATTATTCTTTTTATTATCATTGTCTTGTTGTGTTGTCGCATGCTGTGGCATATCTGTGTCGCATGCCGTAGCATCTTGTTGTGGCGCTGCCGTGGCGGGTGCAACAGTTTTTAACTCAATAAGCGTCTGCATACGGTCGATTTGCTGCATTAAACGCTCTTCACGTTCTTGGTATTTTTTAACTTCATTTTCTAAATGAATAATGAGTTTTTTTGTAGATTCATCGCTATCTGATGTAGAAGATTCAATTCGTTGAGATGTTTGCTCAGGCTCCCCAAAACATCTAATCACTTCCGAAAGGTCAAATTGACCATCACTAGAGCGTGATAAACGCCCATTACGTACAGCTCTGTAAATGGTTGACCTATCAATATGAAATTTTTTAGATACTTCACTTAGCGATAACTTAGCCATTTACTGTGTCCTTTTTATTTGATGGCATGTATCCCACTTTTTTTAGGTATGGGGCTAGTTCTTTGATTTTTTCAGAGTCTTGTAGCATCTCAGCAATACGAACAGCAAATTGAGGATAGCTTTCAGTTCCTTGTGAATAGCGACCCATTTCAGGGAGTTCTGAAAGTTTGTTTGCAAACATATGCCGTTGAGCATCGGTCATCTTTGAAAAAAGGTCTAAGGTATTCGGATCTCTTTCTATTGATGGATTATCCTTTTTCTTCTGTTTAAACGTAAAAGAAAAACCTGAAATTGATCGACCTTTTTTATGCTGTTCATATTTTACAGTTATATCCGTATGCTCATTTATTTGTTTAATAGCAAGCTCAAGTACACTAGTTTTAAAGCGCTCCATACGCTTGTACTCTGTATCGAGTACACCAATTCTTTGACGGAAATCACTTAGCTCTATAACTGGAGTAGAACCGGTACTTCTCCAAGCAATTAATAGTTCATATAAGCGGACAGCATAAGCACTACTGAGATTACTAACTTGCTGTAATTCGTATTTAGTAAAATGCTCTTCTAAACGTGTAATTAATGGGACTATGGCGGGGGCAAAGATAAGCTTAACCACTGCTTCATTATCTACATATCCAATTTCACTAACCCAACGGGATCTATAGTTCTCAATATTCCCTCTTTCATTTATTTTTTGATAACTAAATTGTCTAGCAAATAAATCATTACAGGCATCTTTTAATGCTTGATAGGCAGTATTGCGATGTACACCAAATTGATTGACATAGCCTCCGACATAATACCCATTTTTATCCTTGCCGGTCAGATGTGCAGGATAACGAAAGCCTACTTGTCCCCCTATCGTTCGATCATCATCCAGAAAAACCCCACCTTTCACATAAGCAATCCC
>NZ_VPEU01000100.1:0-2838 GCF_013416975.1 Acinetobacter sp. YH18001
GATGTAAGATTTCAATACTTCATCTTTGGCCATCACTGTTTGTAATGAACTCAGAACTTGAAGGGTATTCTGGTTTTGTTCGGAATAGATTTCAGCAAAATTCTGCTTGGAAATGTTAAAAAAATGGTCATTGAGTATAGGAGAATCCAGCGAAATTTGAAAAAAGAAATTTATCTAATTTGCCTCAATGAGCCTACTAAAAGTGATCTTGCCATTGAGCAAGCCTACCTGTAGCTACAAAAATCAATCCTACGGATTGCTTTTTGGTACGCAACAGGGCTTGTCAGGGGCGATCCCCTGAACCCCAAAAATCATTTATTAAATGGAGGGCAATAATATCTTGCACGATGGATCAAGTAATTTGTGGGAACTTGGTTGCAATTCGAACATCATATGTTAAATATTGCTTTGGAGCTGAAAAAGAATATTATAAATAACAAATTTATGAGTGTAAGATGAAGTTTTATAGTTTAAAAATAACCTTAAGAGTAAAGTATGATCCCATTACAAGAATTTCACTTTTATTTAACTACTGCACAAAATCAACCATTCGTTATTATGACTGAAATTAAGAAAGCTGATAGTGGTCAATTTAGTGCATGGACTAGCACACCACAGGGCTTACCGACAGATTTTATTGTAGATATAAGTCAATCACCTCTATCAGAAATGTATGATACAGCTCTTAAAGCTTTTGAGGCTTTATTAGCTAATATTGTAAAATATGCTGAAAAATATAATTATAACTTTACCAAAATTAATAATCCGTGTTGCTGCGAGCTTTTATCAGTTGAAGAACAGACAAATTTATTAAGTCAATTTAATATTGATGCAGAAGTAATAGTTAATGATCCTCCGTCACATAAAGCACCATAATTTTATATTAATTTGTATGTAAAAAGAATCGGATGTGAATCAAGGCAGAGGGTATGCCTGTATAATTCATATGAAAAAGCCAGAGAGTATGTCTGGCTTTTTTCTTGTCTGAGTTTCAGTTGTGCATTAGGGATGAATATGAACCTAAAAAATTATTTTCGGCTTTTTTATAGATTGCTATTGTGACTCCCCAAATAATAATTTACCAATCCACCAAATAGATTGCCCGAAATTTGAAATAAGTTGTTCACCTTGTCTAAGATAAGATCTATTTTCATCAATTCTAGCTAGTTTCAAAGCATCTCCAATCTTAGAGCTCGTCGGATGTGCATCACCATTTCTCATATCATAGACTCCAGCAATCACGCCAAAAATCTCACGTGCTTTATCGCTTCCAACTTTATCAGCTAAGATACTTTCAAGTAGTTTATTTGAACCGAGCTTTTCTTTATCTTTATGTGTTGAAAGCTTACGGAGTTGCTCCTTATTCAAACGCTCAGAGAAAAAGCGGATAACTTCCTTTGCCAATCTTAATAATGATGTCTGATCTTTACTCGAAAAACGAGATATATCCTTAAAGAAGTTGCTCTCACTTATATCTTGTGAAAATAACTTAATTCCATATTCGTTATTAAACCCTGCTTCTAATAACTTAGTACATTCAAATAGCATAGTTTCAGCAGCGTGTGTAGAAGCAGGTTGTGCCTTAACCTGTGCCATTAGCAATTCAGAAGAAACTTTCCCATCTGGAACTATGTTATGGGCAGCCCAAACATGTTGCTCCCATGCTTCTAAACGAGCTATATCATAAGCATAAACAGTGATGAAATCTGATGAGTTCACTCCAAAATGTGTTCTATATCCAGAGGTCGAATGAATAGCCCCAGTTTCTGCTGTATACCATTCAAGAAAAAATCCTCTGTAACTGAGCAATTCGCTAATAACACTAGAACGAAACCATAGCCAACGACCAATATCTTCATTATTTAATGAAGTGGCATTCATTCTGGCCCCATCAGTTTCTACAACAAAGTTTGGTAATGCATCGTTTTGATCTTTACGAACACGTATACTTTTTCCTTGATGATTAATCCATTCATCCTTCCAAAATTCTCCTTCTACTCGTACACCTTGATATCCACCTTTATGACCTTTTGACGTTTCATAATCTGTATTATCATCACTTTCAGGCCCCATTACTGGTGCATCTTCACTTTCATCGACATCTGTTCTCCAAACTCTAAATGATGCCCATCCACCGCCAAAGACATCATTTATATTGCGAATAAGTAGCTCAAATCTTCCATCGTTTCGCTGTTCTTGAAGATTTGTTAAATCTGCATAAACACTACTTGTCAATGATTCAACATTTTCTACTCTCTGACGATAATATGAGAGTCGAAGTGTTAAATTTCTTGCAGCTAAATAATCAATTAGAAACTCTCTTTTAATTTCTATTAGTACATGATTACCTTGTTCATCAAAAAATTCACGAGCTACTTCAACAAAATTTTCCTCAGGTCTTATCCAACTTTGTCCTTCCTTAATTAAGCCAAGAGCAACTATCAAATCTGGATTAAGTATCCACTTCCTCCCACCAATAACATGTTGTGGGTATTCAAAAATTAAATGGACACCTATAGGTTCTCTATCATTACGTTCGTACTGATCAATTGGAGAGTAATGACCATCATCATATGCATATGGTTTACCAATTGAGCTAATACCTATATCACCCCAACTTAAGTTATTTGCTTTATCTACATGTTCTGGTGGAAATGCAACTGATCCACATCCAAAAAACTCACTTTCAAACCCTATATTTTTAATAGAGCCTTTTTCATTGGTCTTTTAATGTAGAGATGAGATTTAATATGAACTAATTTTTTTATGATTAAATATAGTGTTTTTAGCTTTCTTTATGAATAAATAGCATAAGTGATTTGTTTTATCTATCTAGAA
>NZ_VPEU01000101.1:0-2795 GCF_013416975.1 Acinetobacter sp. YH18001
ATATACGGCATGATCTTTTTACTGATTTCATAGCGAGTTTCAAGCCCTGCGGTTGCACTGCTTAAACCAGTTTTTTTCGCATATTTAGAGTCATCACTAAAGATCGCATCCAACTCTAAATAAGTTTGAATAATCAACTTTTGCGTAATCAGAAAATCACGTTCCGTTTCTAGACTAAAACCCGCATAACTGTCTTCTCCTGCATAGAGATAAGCATCAGTTTCAAAGAAATATGGTGCCATACCATGTAAGCCAATCACTGCATCAACATTTTCTTCGGTGTCTTTGCGATGATCATCGAGTTCAACTTTTTCACTGCGATAACGTGCACCAATCTGTGCATCCCAAAAGTCTGAAATCATACGGCTATATAAAAGTTTGGCATCATAATGTGCATCATGCGATTCTTCTTTATCGGCATGAACTTTAATAAAAACCTTATTTTCATCTGTGCCAATACGGGTTTCAAACTCTGACTTTAAACCGCCTGTGCCATCTTCATTGACAAACCACTTATTATCCACCGTCGTAATCGCATAAATTTGCGCACCGTGTTCTGAGCGATGATCATAATGCGAACTCTGCTGAGTATTCGCATCTGGTACATGATGTAAATGATTAACCGTAGATGTTGCCTGATGTTGTGCATGATTCATCTGACCATGGTTCATTTTCCCCATCATCTGCATGTGTTGTGCATGCTCTTGTGCAGAATGTTGTGAATGATTCATCTCAGACATGGCTTGATGATTCATTGATGGCATATTTTTCCCATTATTCTGAGTCGTTGAATGATGCCCTTCGTGCGCCACACTTAAGGTCGTTAAACTCAATACCGCAACAGAAAAAATCGCTTTCAATACAAAATTAGTGATGTGCATGTTCAGCTCCTTTTTGCTCAGTTACTTGTTGAGTTTGAGTCGAATTTGTACCTTGAATTGGCATTGTAGATACTTGTTCATCGCTAACATTCGCCACGATTAACTTGTTCATCATCCCCGCACTCATGTGATACAACAAATGACAATGGATTGCCCATTCACCCAATTCATCCGCAGTTAATAAAGCCGTAACTGTTTTACCCGGTGGTACGATCAATGTGTGTTTATTTGGCATATCTACCGACTCTTGACCATTCTCCAACTGCATAAACATACCGTGTAAATGCATCGGGTGCGCCATCATACTGTCATTAATAAATTTGATACGGATACGCTCGCCATATTTCACTTTTAACGGCTCAGCATCACTAAATTTTTTACCGTTAATGGTCCAAATATAACGTTCCATAGTACCGCCCAAACGCACGACCAATTCACTGCTGGCTTCACGAGTATCTTTTTGCGGCTCTAATGATTTTAAATCGCTATATTGCAAGGCTTTATTACCTGCAGGTGTAGAGGCATTTGCCCAACCATAAACCACTTGATCATTTTTTTGCGGTTTTACTGCGCTATGCTGTGAATGATCCGTGCCTTTCATATCGCCATGGTTCATTTTCGAATGATCCATTCCTGAATGATCACCACCACCATGTCCCATATCTTCCATAGTCGGTTTTACTGCGCTATGCTGTGAATGATCCGTGCCTTTCATATCGCCATGGTTCATTTTCGAATGATCCATTCCTGAATGATCACCACCACCATGTCCCATATCTTCCATAGTCAAAAGCGAGCGTGGACGTGGCTGAGGCATATGAATGCCGTGTGTCACAGGATTTAGTTCATTGTGTAGCGTACCAATCGCATAACCTGAACGGTCAATTGACTCAGCTTCAATTTGATAATGTCCACCTTTTGGCTCCACAATCACATCATAAGTTTCAGCCGTACCAATACGGAATTCATCTACAGAAATGGGTTTCACAGGCTGACCATCAGCACTAACCACAGTCATTTTCAAGTTAGGAATACGGACATCGTAGAAAGACATCGCAGATGCATTCACAAAACGTAGGCGAATTTTTTCATTCGGTTTAAACATTCCTGTCCAATTTTGTTCAGGTGTTTTGCCATTAATGAGGAAGGTATAACCTGTAACATCCGACATGTCGGTTTTTAGCATACGCATCTGATTCCACATTTTGCGGTCAGACCATGTCGCTTTTATGCCATCACGTTTAACCTGCTTCCAAACATCACCCAAGGTTTCACGCTGATCTTGATAATATTCAGCTGAAATTTTAAGATCTTTCTGAATTTGATCACTGGTTTTTTCATGAAAATCTGACAACATCACCACATAGTCACGTTCAGCTTTTTCATGTGCTGCCAATGGTGTTTTACCTTTTGGATAAATCACAAAAGAACCATATAAGCCGTCTTGTTCCTGTCCTTTAGAATGAGCGTGATACCAATAAGTCCCGCTTTGGCGAATCTTGAATTTATAAACATACTCGCTTTGAGGCTTAATACCGTTAAAACCATTAAATCCTGGTACACCATCCATAATGCCCGGCAACAACAGTCCGTGCCAATGAATAGAAGAATCTTGGTTTTTTAAATTATTTTTCACGCGAATGATGGCTTCATCACCCTCTTCAAACTCAAGCAAAGGCGCAGGAAATTGACCATTTACGGTAATGCGCTTTACAGGCTTTCCAGTTGGGCTGACCACTGCTTCATCAATAACAAGCTGATATTCACGCACTTCGGCAAAAACCAAAGGCGACGTGATTGCTGCAAATACCGTATTGAGCCATGAAGTCATGGTGAAAATTGCAGAAGGCGGCGTGAAGCAGTTTAATGTTCTGTTCACCAATGATATCGACCGTGGTTCATTCGTTGCAGATT
>NZ_VPEU01000102.1:0-2675 GCF_013416975.1 Acinetobacter sp. YH18001
ATGGCAGTGTCTGGATCTTTCAGACCGTTACCCGTTACGGTACATACGATCACTGAACCTTCAGCAATTTTACCCGCTTTAAAATAGGGACCGACATCACCTAATTGTTGTTCTACTTGTAGTGGATCCTCATAAATATTACCTGCAATATCTATGTCCTCTGGGTTCTCGTATAAATGTGTATATATGTTTCTATTTAATCCAGGATATCGATCACGAGATTTATTGGTTTGCGTAATATCAAAATTTAGATAATGTTGTGCCCAGTTGGTATCAATCACCCCATCCAATTTGACTTTAAATTGATTGGTCTTAAAGGTGTCATCTGGGTTGCGATAATCATAAATATCATAATTGCCATTAGCGTCAAAGGTGTTGCCTAAGCCATTATATTCACATACCGTGGCATAGCATCCCCAAGCAAATGTTGAATAATCATCAACCTTGGATTTACTGTGCGCTGCAACAAGTCCCAAGTTCCAGTCATCATTCAAGGCATAACTATATTTTAAACCAGTATTCAGACTATCGATCGTGACCGGTTTACCCCAAGTCTGGTAACCAAGCAATCGATCCCATTTCACATTTTCTGGGACTTTGCCATCCAGTAATTGATAGCCTGGCACTGATTTTTGTTCGGAACGCTGTGCTTCAAGATCAAATTCCAATTTAGATTGCTCAGATGTTTTCCAGTCTAAGGCCAATGCCGCTAAATAGCGCTCACCATCCACGTGATCGACATAAGACTCAATCTGCTCATTCACCAGATTGATGCGATATCCGAATTGCTGCTCATCACCCAAAAAACCACCGAGATCAGTTGCCACTGAAAACTGGCCGTGTTGATCGGCAGAGAATGTCAGGGCCTGGATATCTTTGGGTCGCTTGGTGACATAATTGACCACACCACCCGGGGTCGACATACCACTTTGAATCGCGGAAATGCCTTTTAAAATTTCCACACGTTCTTTGTTTTCAAGTGCAACGTTTTGTTCACCACGAATCACATTGCCATTAATGAGGTAGCTTGATGCCAAATCGAGTTCAAAGCCACGCGAGACAAAGTTTGGATAATAGCCAATTGCAGCATAGCCATCACCGATGGCTGCATCATTTTTTACCACATCGCTCAGCACGCGAGCATGTTGTTCAGCAATGAGATCGGCAGTCACGATAGAGACCGATGCAGGTATTTTTTGCAGACTGTCCGTAGCAAATCCCTCGACATTCACTTTGGCACTCGAGTAAGGGGTGCTTTGATCGGCTGTAATGACAATCGTGTCAAGCTGTTGAACATCGTCTTCAGCATAAGTCAGCGGGGCTAAACAAAGCTGCGACAGAATGATCATATTTAAAGATCGGGTTAATACATTCTGTTTGAGTTGACGATTGTTCATACGAAACCTTATGTATTTGAAGTGGGTGATGATGCCGGGTTTAGAGAGCAACTAAGAAGAGTGCAATTCGTGTTGAATGAGCCGGGTTAAAGTCTGGGTAAATTGTTGGCCTTGTTCGCCAAAGAACCAGTCCACATGACCGATAATCCAGTCGTAATAAGCCGCATCTGCATGGTTGAGGTTGTGGGTAATGCCCACAAAATACTCCAGCTCTGAAAAAGCGAAATCCAGATGCACGATTTTCAGCAGTTCTGGCAAAATACTAAAATCTTCTTGTGGATGTATCTCGGAAAAATAAGCATGGAGAAAAGCGGTTAAACCGGCTTCATCAATCGGAATATGTGGGTTCTGCTTTAATTCCAACCAATCAATGAAATTACGTTCAATCGTCACAGCCAGATCATAAAGTGCCGAATTTCGGTCAGATAAACCAAAATCAATTACGGCAGTAATCTCCGCTTTGGCATCCGGTGCTGACCAAAATAGATTAGAAGCGTGTAAATCGTTATGGGTCCAAATTCTGCTTGCCTGTTGCAATACAGGCTGAATACGCTGGTGAACCTGTAAGATTTGATCTAAAAAGTAAGGATCTAAATTTTTGTCGGCACAGTAACGGCTTAATTCTGGACTGTTTACAATGCGCCGTTGAATGGCTGTAACGATATTTTCACTGTTTAAAAGCTGCTGATTGGACAATAAATAAGATGCTGATCGGCCTTGCCGCTCAGGAAAATCCTGCATGGCCATATGTAAGCTTGCCAGTAATTGCCCCGCTTTCGCAGCATGTTCAGCATAGAAAAAAGGTTTCCAGGATTGCTGATCTGCATACAGATCTAAGCCGGCTGCTTTTGCATAGACTTCATAGGTCCAGTCACCTAGCTCTAAAGCGGTCAGACCTTGATTTGAGCTAATCAATGCTGCAACAGGAATTTCTTTGCTAGCTAAATGCTGAAGAACGGCATGCTCCTGTAAAATATCGCGGGCACGACGAAAGGAACAATGGCTGCGCTTAATCAAATACTGATGCGCGACTATTTCATCCCTGCTCACAAGATCCTGCTCTACTTTAACCAATACTGCAGATGAAAATGGCCGTGGACTACACCACAAAATCTGAATATGACCTTGTAAACAGGAATACTGCTGCTGCAGGCTTTGTAATTCTGGATCAGAAATATGTGCCCAGTCTTTATTTTCCCAGGCATTGCCCATACCATGACCTAAATCATCAGTCATTGTGGTCATTATCAATATCCCTGAGCCAGATCATCATGTGGT
>NZ_VPEU01000103.1:0-2602 GCF_013416975.1 Acinetobacter sp. YH18001
AATAGGGTGCCGAAATATACGCCTTTTTGCTTTTAAGTGATCCAACAATACCCGCTGTATTATAGGGCGTGTGGAATTTTAGGTCTAATGATACTGGTGCATAAGCAAGTATCTGATTTTGCTGGCCCACCATAAAAACACTGTTAAAGTTATTCGACTGGTTTTTGAGCCGTTTGACTTCAGCCTGTCGCAGTGGCGTATTGTAAAAGTTTTGCCCTAATTGCTGAGCACTATACTGCAACTCCTGCAACATATTACTGACATCACGATTCACCCCCATCGCAATCTTGGCTGCGTATTTTTCATTTATAGAGAGTGAATTCTGAATTAGTTGCTGTTTAACCACATAATTCAGAATAAACAGGCTAATCAAAAATAAAAAGGAAACGCTGAGGATCGTTGAAATCAGAATCAGCTTGCGTAAATTCAGATTCAAAGATAAAAGTATTTTATATAACAACTGAGCCCCCAGGTACCTTAGGTTGTATTACTCTATTTAATGTAACTTGAAATCCTCTCCGACCTAAATTGAAAAAAGCGCTGTAGCAAGTTGCTACAGCGCTTTAATTTTATTTTTTCAGCATTTTTTTCAGCAAATTTTCCAGCTCTTGTAAATTTTGCTCATCAAATTCACTCATTTTTAATGACACTTTTAAAATGTTGTGATCAAACTTGATATTCCCTGCGACTTTTCCATCATATTCAATTTTATGCACGATTGACGTTTTAATTGGCTCTTTGTTTTCTTTCGACTTTAAAATTTTTTCTGCCAATAAGGCCAGTTTTGTTTGCTCAACTTCTTTTTTCAGCAATTTCGCCCAAGCTTCTAACAGTGCTTTTTTAGCATTACTGTAATTCTCTTCGTAATCTGAAAGAAACTTTTTCACAGCTGTGGCGGCAGTACGTGCCAACAATGTCGGTTGTTGTTCTAAATCGGCAATCAGTTCTTTCGGTAATTTTTCGAAAGATAGATATTTATACATATCCTCTCGATTCATGCCTAATGATTTTGCCAGCTTTTGCTTGTTCTTTTTTAATTTCTCATCCAGAGAACTCAGACCGACATAAATTTCATAATCTGTTAAGTCTTCCCGTTTTAAATTCTCAGCCAAGGTTAACAGTGCAACTTCTTCATCTGATGCATCGATGACAATCACTTCAATGGTGTTTTTATTGAGAATTTGATGCGCTTTCAAGCGTCGTTCACCTGCAATTAACTCATATTTGTCCTGTACTCGCCGAACTGCAATCGGCTGCAATAATCCAATCTCCTCAATCGAGGCTGCTAAATCTTCAATATCTTGCTGATTGAATATTTTTCGTGGCTGATTGGGACTAGGTTGAATGTCTGTAATTTGGACATTACGACGTAATTCTTTCACATCGTTGACATGCTCTTGCTGAGCTTGTTGATGCTTTTGAGTATTTTGCTGAAGACGTTGTGCCAACAATTCTTTTGTACTTACCATAGGATTCTCAGAGTGCCTTTATTCAACACGATTGATGATTTCTTTCGCTAAATCTTGGAACGCTTTACGAACTTTAGAATTTTTATCTACGCGCAACAATGGCTGTTGTAAAATTGCTGCTTGATTGACTTTCGTACTCATTGGAATGGTCGTTTTTAACAATTCGCCGACCTGGCTTAAAGCTTCATCTCGTATCAGTTTACAGACGTTTTGACGTTCATCATGTTTAATCAGCAAAGCACCTAACAGTTTCAATTCGGGATTGACCCGTCTTATTTTACTTAAATGGTTAATTAAGTCAGTGACACCATATAGGCCATATTGTGAACCGGATTCAATCGGCACCATAACATGGGTAGATGCAGCCAAGGCATTACTGGTCAGAAGTTTTAGGCTTGGAGGACAGTCAATCAGGATGAAATCATATAATCCGTTTAATAATTCCAACTTGTTAGAGAGCTCTTCAGAGGGTCTTGGGGCATCATCTTTAAGTTGGTCTTCTGTTTTACCTAAAGTAAGTGAACCATAAATTAAAGAAACATTTTTAAAATTGGTTTCTTCTTGTAAGGCATCAGACAATAGGTTCAAATCACCTACCAGTAATTCAGCAGAAGTGGTTTCAACCTCACTCGGATGTCTTAATCCGATATGTAAACTTGCATTGGCTTGTGGATCTAAATCAATCACCAATACTTTATGCCCCAAGTCTGCTAGCTCTGCAGCCAGATGAACAACCGTGGTGGTCTTCCCGCAACCACCTTTATGGTTTGCTACAGCAATAATTTTAGTCGATTTATTTGTCATATCAGACCCCATTCGAATGATCCTAATATAGTGGAACTTGTAGCAACTTGCTACACTTTATTTGAATGATATTAAAGTACGAATCAATATCGGCTAACAAAGAAAACAAATTAAAGTTTTATATAAAATATAGCTAGCTAATTATAATTAGTATTAATTAATATAATTAAGTAATTATAATTAGGACAATTTTTCCCTTTTTAAAACAATATCTTACGTCTTTAAAGGTGGAGGGTTTGTCACCGAAAAGTGGAAGGTTTGTCACTGAAAGGTGGAAGACTTGTCACTGAAAGGTGGAAGACTTGTCACTGAAAGGTGGAAGAGCTGTC
>NZ_VPEU01000104.1:0-2555 GCF_013416975.1 Acinetobacter sp. YH18001
CGTTGTTTATCTAATTCTTGCTGTCGTTTCATTTCCGCTTGGCGTTCCAGTTCTAGACGTTTGGTTTCTTGGTTCTTCTGCCATTGATCAAAACCTTGATCGACACGGTTTAAACCACGCTGTAAAACGCTCTCTTTCTGCTGTTTCTGTTGGTCAAGCTGTTGGGCGTTCTGCTGTTTCACATTGTCATTAAAACGGCTGATTTCAGTGTCTATGCCTTGTCTGCGTAATTGGGTGACTTTAGTGCCTTCATGGATGGTGGCTTGTAGTCCGTTATTCTGATCGGCATAGCTGCGGTGATCTATTTTTTCTCGGTAGCCTGCTCGTTCTAATGCGTGATTGGCTAAATTTGCCCACGTTTCCCGAATCTGTTTAATTTCGTCTTGGGTTGTACCCATACCAAGGCTTTTTCGTTTGGCGTTGCTGAGTTCAATATCGGTTTTGGTGGTCAGGGTGAGTTTATTGTCCGTGTCCAATTCGGCTTTTCGGGTGGTAAGCATGATATGGGCGTGATGATTCTTATCATTACCGCCTTTGCTGGGTTCATGGATGGCTAAATCTGCGATCACTCCATAGCGATCAACTAAGGACCTGGCAAAGTCTTTTGCCAAGTCCTTACGTTGATCAGCGTCTAATTCATCAGGTAGGGCAATGACCCATTCTCTAGCGGTTCGGGCATCTTTACGGTTTTCGGTTTTTTCTGCCAAGTTCCAAAGTTCACCACGGTCAATTTCAATATCTAAATTAGACAGAATTTCAGAATGGGCGACACCGTCTTTTCTCGTAAAGTCATGGGTCAGTCCTGTGCGTTCATCTTCTAGTTTTTCCCCTGCACGATATGCAGATGATGCAACCGCAGTTCGCCCCGAACTTCGGTTCACCGTTTTAGTGGAACAATGATAAATTGCCATGCAGTCGCCTTGGGGTGCTTTTGCTTTTAAAAAATTGCGTAGCAGTTTTTTGGGGTTAAGGGGTGTCCCCTTGCGCAACTTTGACTTGAACTTTGTTCAAGTCGTAAGTGCGCATTTCATGAAAAACACGATAGCATATTACCCGCTTGAATTTCAATTCATAGGGTCTTATGCTTGAGTGGTTTTCTATATTCCGAAATTAACCGTTATGACTAAATCTGCTGAAAATATCGAAAAGAAAATTGAAGCCCAGTTAGAGAAGCTGAAACAGTTAAAAGCACAGAAACAGGCTATTGAAGCAAGAGAACGTACCAAAAAGAAAGAACAGGAGCGCAAGGATGATACTAGGCGTAAAATTTTGCTCGGTTCTTACTTGATTAAGAAAATGCAGGCAAATGAAGCTAATAAAGAAAAAATACTCGCTGAACTCAACGAATATTTAACAGAAAATAGAGATCGACAGCTTTTTGATTTGCCCGACATTGAAGCCTAATTTTTCTTAGCTGTTTGGTTATTCTGTTCGGCTTGATACTCGGGAATGAGCGTGTTTAAAACCTTTTGAATATTGTCTTTGTCCTCTATCTGCAAATGATCCCGATAGTAAATTAAGTCCTGTATTTTGCTTTCCATCTGCATTTTTTCGGTGGGTTTGGCATTTTTGGATAGTCGGGATAATAGGAAGATATAACCGCATATATTTTCCCTCGCAATTTCATAATTTACGATGTCGAGGTATTCAACGGTCACATGCTTTAGATCGGTTGATAGGTTATTTAATTTAATCATGGCTGAAATCCTGATTTTTCTAAAATTGGATAAAGCTCTCTGAATTTTTCAGGCTCTAAAAGCATATCAGCGATACGAATAGCAAATTGTTGGTAGCTTTCTGTACCTTGTGAATATTTCCCCATTTCAGGCATTTCTGACATTTTATTCGCAAATAAATGGCGTTGTGCATCGGTCATTTTTATAAAAAAATCAGGCGTGTTTGGATCTCTTTTTGCTTCAACTTTTGGCTGTTGTTTTTGCTTAAATTTGAAAGAAAAACCTGAAATGATCCGTCCTTTTTTATGCTGTTCATACGTTACAGTAATATCAGTATGCTCATTAATTTGTTTAATTGATGGTTCAAGCACACGCTTTTTAAAGTCACTCATGGCGGTGTATTCACTATCAACAAGACCTAATCTGTTTCTAAACTCACTAAGTTCTAGTTGTGGAACTTTTCCAACTTCACGCCAAGCAATCAGCAATTCATAAAGCCTAGTGGCGTATTTACTGGTTAGGTGAGCAACTTGTTTAGCTTCATATTTTGTAAAGTGTTCTTCCAATCGTGTGATTAAAGGCACTACATCAGGAGCAAAAGTAATTTCTAACAATGCTAGGTCATCTACATAAAATATACGGCTTACCCAGCGAGATCGAACAATGCCGACTTTGCCTGTTTTTTTATATTCGGCTGTATAACTAAATTGACGATTAAACAGATTATTTACAGCTTCTCTCAAAGCTTTATATGACGCATAACTATGAGGGATTGACGCATAACTATGAGGGATTGACGCATAACTATGAGGGATTGACGCATAACTATGAGGTGATATATTATTCTCATAATTAATAATAAGGAATACAAAAATGAGT
>NZ_VPEU01000105.1:0-2456 GCF_013416975.1 Acinetobacter sp. YH18001
GGCTTTCACAGCTTCAACATCAAGTACCGTTCCATCTGAAAATTTGATCTGGTCAATACGATAGGCACCCAGAGCATCTGCCTGGAAATAGTTCTGCACCGTAATGCTATTTTCACCATTATGTGAACGAATGACTAAGTCATTGCTGATACGACGGAAAGTAAAGTCACTTTGAACTAAGCCATCTGTAAATTGAATGATATCTTGACGATTTGCAGAATTATCATAATTACTGATGATGTCATGGCCAAAATTACGAGTAAAAATATAGGTGTCATTGCCACTACCACCATTTAATTCATCGTTTCCAGCACCACCTTCAAGACGGTCATTTCCATCACCACCTTCAAGTCTATCCTGGCCGTCTCCACCAATTAGTGTGTCGTTGCCTGCACCGCCATAAAGATGGTCATCTTCAGCTCCGCCATCCAGATAGTCATCACCGGCATAACCATAAATCGTGTCGTTACCGGCTAATCCCGATGTTTGATCTGCACTTGCGTAGCCATGAATGACATCATTACCATCCGTTGCTGCCAATAAAATTGATTTTATTTGTGCAATATCCCAAATGGTTTGATCAGCAAAAACAATTTGATCGATACGATAAGCAGTTTCACCATTTTGATCGAAGTAATATTTAATCGTGACTTGATCATTGTCTGAATATTTAACAACTAGATGATTATTTTCACGTTTTAAAATAACATTGTTTGCAGAAATCCCTTCTCCAAAGACAATTATATCTAATTTATTGGCATTATAGTCGTAGCTTTCAATCGTATCGTGACCATCACCTATACTAAAGTGATATGTATCATTTCCTGCGCCACCATCTAGGTAGTCATCACCTTTGCCACCCAATAAGTGGTCATGGCCATCATCACCATATAGGCTATCATTGCCTCCCCCCCCGATTATGCTATCTTGTCCTTGACCACCGTATAATTGATCATTACCTTCTCCACCATCCAAAGTATCATTTCCAGCATTACCATAAATAGTGTCATTGCCTGCTAACCCTGTAAGCATATCATGACTGTTATAGCCTTGAATTATGTCATTTGCATCCGTAGCAACTAAAACCTGATTTTTAATGTAATCAGCATTCCACACAATACCATTGTCAAAAACAATCTGGTCAATACGATATGCTGTAACTCCATTACTATCAAAGAAGTTTTGTACAGTGACATCATCATTAGTTGAATATTTAACAACTAGATCATTGCCAGCACGATTTAAAATAACCTCATTTGGATTAATACCTATTGCAAATGTAATTTGATCGATCTTATTAACTGCGCTGTCATAACTTCTAATAGTATCTTTACCATCTCCTAAATTAAAATGATATGTATCACTACCAGAGCCACCCTCTAGATAATCATTCCCGGTTCCACCGATCAAGGTGTCATTGCCAGCATTACCATAAATAGTATCATTGCCAGCATCACCAGTTAGTACATCATTACTACTATAACCCTGAATCGTGTCATTACCCTCTGTGGCAACCAAGACCTGATTTTTAATGTAGTCAACATTCCATGATGTACCATCATTAAATACAATCTGATCAATACGATATGCTGTTACACCATTGCTATCAAAGAAACCTTTTACACTTACTTGATCGTCCGATGAGTATTTTACTATCAGGTCATTACCAGAACGTTTCAAGATAATATGGTCTGGCCGAATACCCTCTGCAAAGACTATTTGATCTAATTTGTTTGAGGCGTTCTCATAACTATTAATAGTATCTTGCCCATCACCTAAACTGAAATAGTAACTATCACTACCAGCCCCCCCATCAAGATGGTCATTTCCAATTCCGCCGATCAGGATATCATTTCCATCACCACCATAAATCTTATCTTGGCCTTCATCTCCATAAATTACATCATGGCCTTGTTCGCCATATAATGTGTCATGATCTTCACCACCATAGATAATATCATCACCTAAACCTGCTTTAACGGTATCATTACCTTTCCCAGCATAAATCAAGTCATTACCAGCATAACTATTAATAATATCATTACCAGCCCAAGATTTAATGACGTCATCATTTCCTGAGCCAGACATATCATCATCAAGGGAATAAACTGACTCTAGCAGTAATTCTCTGATAGTCAGGTCTTCAATCCTTTGTGCATATTCAGTAAATTGATCTAATAATTCTTTATAAAGCACATCATAATTTGGATCTAACCCTTTAATAACAAATTGAAACTTTTCAATTTCTATCTTTCCGGCTTCATAATTATTTAAAAATAAATCTGCAAGTGAATTAATAGCTAAACTAAAATCACCATGCCAAATCTGGCCGATGCAAACTCCGAATACCAATGAGTACTATCCGGGAGACAGACTGCGGGTGCTAACGTCCGTAGTCAAGAGGAAAACAATCCAGACCGCCAGCTAAGGCCCCAAAATTATAGTTAAGTGGGAAA
>NZ_VPEU01000106.1:0-2263 GCF_013416975.1 Acinetobacter sp. YH18001
ACCAATGTCACTAACTTCGGTGCATTTGTCGATGTCGGTGTGCATCAAGACGGTTTGGTACATATTTCAGAAAAATAGCCCAAGCCTTTGCTTTTTAAAACTGCTGTTTTACAAAGCAAAGGCTTGGGAGTCCGCCAATATGATTATTTTTAGATTTTAATGAGATACCAAAAAATGGAGAAGATAAATTAATTAGCTTAGGTAAACCTTCTATAAGTATGCAGCATAGATTTTGAGCTAAACACGCATCCTTGTATGTAGGTAAAATACAGGGATTTTTCGGCTAAAATTTTGAAAAAATTAAGCCAGCATTCAATTTTAAAATATCACTAAAAAATGAATAAAAAATTCTAATTTGGTTTGACCAAAGAAAAAGATACCCATATGATAATTACGTTACAGCAAAATCTGTAATCGGGCGTGGAAACCCGTATCTCAACGTACTAAAGAGTCACTTTTAGTGGCTCTTTTGTGTCTGCATGGCAATGCTTTATGGCAGGCCAAGTAGGGCAGTCTATGACTGGCCGTTTCGTTGAGCGGTATTTCCACCCCTATTTGGTTTGCCACCATCTCGTGGAAAAGATGTTGGCAAATTTCACATTGATCAACGAGATTACAATATGAAAAATATCATCTTAAAAGTACCCATTTCTCTTAGGTTTCTTTTGTTAGCGCTGACCGGATATTGACGGTCATTTAATTCATCGCTTTAACTAAATTGAACTATATGCACTTTCAAATTTCGTGCTTTAGCGAATATAGGAAAGTGCTGCCTGGAGAAAACAAAAAATGGGCCAAACTCGATTACTGACGAATATCATTCAGCGTAAAGTCATGTTGCCAGAAGAAATGTCGCCTTCAATGCAGCGTGATAATTTTGAAGTGGCACTGACTGATTTTGAAAAGCATGCCATCATCAAATGTTTATTTAAAGCGGATAACCAGCGTTCTACTGAATGTTGGAGTGTGCAGGAAATTGCAAACTTTATTGAGAATTGTACAGAAGATCAAAATATCAATTTGTGTATCTTGTATTGGAAAGATATACACGGCAACATCTATATTATCGATGGGGCGCATCGTCTTTCGAGTATTTATGCTTGGGTCAAGAGATATTTTGCAGATGAACAAGCCACTCAAGCGCCTAATTTTAGCGATCAACAAAAAGAAGATATTCGTGACCTGCGAAATCATTTAGGAGATCTAGCTGACTTCCAAAAAATTTGTATTGATCCTAAATTTGCAGAACAAAAATCTAAATTAGACGATATTAAAATCAGTTTCCGGCAAGTGCTTGGTACTCCAGAAGACGCAAGACGCGTATTCCAATCGATTAATTCAGATACTAAACGCCTAGATAAATATGAGGAATATCATCTAAGAAGTCGGGGAAGTGATGCATATTATGCGATCTATGCCTGTTGTTATATCAATGACAATAAATCCAATTTAGAAGAGCTTCAATATACACGTTTAAATTCGCTGATCGAGTTGGGGGAGAAGATCCATCAGCTGCTTTTCTCTACCATATTATTAGATACTGAAATGAGTCATGGCAAAAAAATTGGCTTGGTCAATGAGCTCATGAATATCATCGCGGGTGATCAGATTCATAATATCATGAGCCTGAATCAGGGTGAACGCGTTGAAAAGATCATGTCACATCTGTTTACGGTCCTTTGCAGAATGGCCACTCCTGTAAAAAATACTGGGGTTCCGAGTTTGGGCTTACATCCGTTCTTATATTTTTATAAGGACCAGCGTTTTCAGATTACTTCCTTTCTGGCATGGTTTGCTATTGTGTTTGAAATTCATGAAAGCCTGATGCAGATTCACCATCGAACCATTAGCTTTAAAGAGTTTACACGTGTCCGCCGTAGTATTGAGTTCTTGATTGCCAATTTTCCAGTGGCGACCACTGAAACGGTCGGTAAGTTCGGCAGTGGGATTAAAGGCTATGATCGGCTACAAATCGTTTATAAAGCCTTTATCTGTTTAAGCCTGGAAATGGATGTCGATTTTGAAGATGAAGAATGCCTGAACACCTTTATTTTGTCGATGTCAAAGGCTTTCAAGTACATCAACTTTAATGAGTTTTATTCTGAAAGATTTTTGGGTAATTATGATGATGGGGTTGTACATAGGCTGACAGATTCAATTTCTGATTGCGCAGCAGTTTTAAGATCAACCATACCGTCAGATACAACACTGCACATAACACAATAATCGCGCCAATTACCCAGGCAGTCAGGAGCAGATTTTC
>NZ_VPEU01000107.1:0-2318 GCF_013416975.1 Acinetobacter sp. YH18001
GAATAATGAGCTGGCGATGACTTACTCTCACATGGGTAACCCCACACTACCATCAGCGCAAAGAGGTTTCACTTCTGAGTTCGGGAAGGGATCAGGTGGTTCACTCTTGCTATTGTCGCCAGCACAACTGTTTATGGACTTGTTCGGGTCTTATTTAACTACTTTTTTGTAGTGTTTGCCTTACTTAGTACCAAATAGAATACATTAACAGGTATATCTGAGTTGAACATTGTCTTACTAACGGTCTTCTGAATCAAGCTATTTTGCTTAATATCGAATCAATCGATGCTTTATACAACAACTGTTTGGGTGTTGTATAGTCAAGCCTCACGAGCAATTAGTATTGGTCAGCTTCACATATCACTATGCTTCCACATCCAACCTATCAACGTCGTAGTCTTCAACGGCTCTTTAGAGGACATAAAGTCCTAGGGAAATCTTATCTTGAGGTAGGCTTCCCGCTTAGATGCTTTCAGCGGTTATCCCTTCCGAACATAGCTACCCGGCGATGCGACTGGCGTCACAACCGGTACACCAGAGGTTCGTCCACTCTGGTCCTCTCGTACTAGGAGCAGATCCTCTCAAATTTCCAACGCCCACGGTAGATAGGGACCGAACTGTCTCACGACGTTCTAAACCCAGCTCGCGTACCTCTTTAAATGGCGAACAGCCATACCCTTGGGACCTGCTTCAGCCCCAGGATGAGATGAGCCGACATCGAGGTGCCAAACACCGCCGTCGATATGAACTCTTGGGCGGTATCAGCCTGTTATCCCCAGAGTACCTTTTATCCGTTGAGCGATGGCCCTTCCATACAGAACCACCGGATCACTAAGACCTACTTTCGTACCTGCTCGACTTGTGGGTCTCGCAGTTAAGCGCGCTTTTGCCTTTATACTCTACGCGTGATTTCCGACCACGCTGAGCGCACCTTCGTACTCCTCCGTTACTCTTTAGGAGGAGACCGCCCCAGTCAAACTACCCACCAGACATGGTCCTCGTCCCGGATAACGGGACAGAGTTAGAACCTCAATATTACCAGGGTGGTATTTCAAGATTGGCTCCACCGAAACTAGCGTCTCGGTTTCAAAGCCTCCCACCTATCCTACACAAGTAAGATCAAAGTTCAATGTCAAGCTGCAGTAAAGGTTCACGGGGTCTTTCCGTCTAGCCGCGGGTACACCGCATCTTCACGGCGAATTCGATTTCACTGAGTCTCTGCTGGAGACAGCGCCCCCATCATTATGCCATTCGTGCAGGTCGGAACTTACCCGACAAGGAATTTCGCTACCTTAGGACCGTTATAGTTACGGCCGCCGTTTACTGGGGCTTCGATCAAGAGCTTCGCTTACGCTAACCCCATCAATTAACCTTCCAGCACCGGGCAGGCATCACACCCTATACGTCCACTTTCGTGTTTGCAGAGTGCTATGTTTTTAATAAACAGTTGCAGGGGCCTGGTTTCTGTGGCTGCTCTCAGCTCAGGAAGCAAGTTCCATCACCAAAAGCAGCGTACCTTCTCCCGAAGTTACGGTACCATTTTGCCTAGTTCCTTCAGCAGAGTTCTCTCAAGCGCTTTGGTCTACTCGACCTGACCACCTGTGTCGGTTTCGGGTACGATTCCTGTGTAACTGAAGCTTAGAGACTTTTCCTGGAAGCATGGTATCAGCCACTTCACTGTACAAGTACAGCTTGCTATCAGTTCTCAGCATAGAGCACCCCGGATTTGCCTAAGATGCATGCCTACAACCTTTCACCTGGACAACCAACGCCAGGCTGACTTAACCTTCTCCGTCCTCTCATCGCATTACACAGAAGTATTGGAATATTAACCAATTTCCCATCGACTACGCCTCTCGGCCTCGCCTTAGGGGTCGACTCACCCAGCCCCGATTAACGTTGGACTGGAACCCTTGGTCTTTCAGCGTGCGAGTTTTTCACTCGCATTGTCGTTACTCACGTCAGCATTCGCACTTCTGATACCTCCAGCAGACTTCTCAATCCACCTTCATCGGCTTACAGAACGCTCCCCTACCACGCATAATAAATTATGCATCCGCAGCTTCGGCATATAGTTTTAGCCCCGTTACATCTTCCGCGCAGGCCGACTCGACTAGTGAGCTATTACGCTTTCTTTAAAGGGTGGCTGCTTCTAAGCCAACCTCCTAGCTGTCTATGCCTTCCCACATCGTTTCCCACTTAACTATAATTTTGGGGCCTTAGCTGGCGGTCTGGATTGTTTTCCTCTTGACTACGGACGTTAGCACCCGCAGTCTGTCTCCCGGATAGTACTCATTGGTATTCGGAGTTTGCATCGG
>NZ_VPEU01000108.1:0-2191 GCF_013416975.1 Acinetobacter sp. YH18001
AACGGTTAATTTCGGGATATAGAAAACCACTCAAGCATAAGGCTCTATGAACTAGAGTTCAAGCGAGCTATATGCTATCGTGTTTTTCATGAAATGCGCACTTACGACTTGAATTTCATTCAAGTCATCGTTGCGTAAGGGGAATCCCCTTAACCCCAAAAAATTGCTACGCAATTTAAAAAGGCGAAAGAAAAAATGGCGATTTATCATTGCTCAACAAAAACAGTGAATCGAAGTTCGGGACGAACTGCGGTTGCATCGTCTGCCTACCGTTCAGGGGAAAAACTCAAAGATGAACGAACAGGACTAACCCACGACTTTACGAGAAAGGACGGTGTCGCCCATAGCGAAATTGTGTCTAACCTTGATATAGAAATAGACCGTAGCGAATTGTGGAACTTGGCGGAACAGTCCGAAAACCGCAAAGATGCTCGAACCGCTAGAGAATGGGTGATTGCCCTGCCTGATGAACTGGATGCAGATCAGCGCAAGGACTTGGCAAAAGAGTTTGCCCAATCGCTTGTTGATCGTTATGGCGTGATTGCAGATTTAGCCATTCACGAACCCAGCAAAGGCGGAAATGATAAAAACCATCACGCCCATATCATGCTGACCACCCGAAAAGCTGAATTAGACCCTGACAATAAACTCACTTTGACGACAAAAACCGATATTGAGTTAAGTAATGCCAAACGCAAAAGCCTAAATATGGGAACAACCCAAGACGACATCAAACAGATTCGGGAAACATGGGCGGACTTAGCCAATCACGCACTGGAGCGAGCAGGCTACCGAGAAAAAATAGACCACCGCAGCTATGCCGATCAGAACAATGGACTACAAGCCACCATTCATGAGGGGACTTCGGTCACTCAACTCCGTAGACAAGGCATAGACACCGAAATCAGCCGTTATAACGACCATGTGAAGCAACACAACGCCCAACACCTCAAACAACAGCAACAGCGCACAGACAGCGTTTTACAGCACGGTTTAAACCGTGCCGAGCAAGGCTTCGAGCAATGGCAGAAAAACCAAGAAGCTAAACGCCTAGAACAAGAACGCCAAGCCGAAATACAACGACAGCAAAAACTAGAGCAACAGCAAGCCGAGCGAGCCAACCGTAAAGCATCACAAGACTTAGATCAGGGCGGAATGTACCGATGAGCAACCAAAACGACCTAGATGACCAGCTCTATATTTTACTGGCATCTATGAAAGAGTATCGAGAAGCCATAGCAGACGATAACAAGCGATTAGAAGCGTTTTACAAGGAAGTGGCTAGCGGAGTACTCAATAAGACCGAAAAACACCTAAAAAACGCCAATCAGAAGCAAATAGACGCACTCAACAACAGTATTCGAGAATTAAACAATGCAACCAATCAACTTGACTGGCGATTCATGGCAATCTACGCCAGTGCTTTTGTTAGCTTGCTGATCGTTTTCTTTTTAGCATTATTTTTATATGTGCCGAGCATGGACGAAATCAAACAGCGTAGAGCAGACGTTGCATGGCTAGAACAAAAATACAGCCTAGATATTAAAAATTGCAATGGGAAGTCTTGCGTTCGCATCATGAAAAATGACTGTCACGGAGCGAATAAGGATTATTGTGTGATTGACCCAAAATAATGATTAGACAGTACTTTGCTCGGCTCTTGCCATCACCGAATCAATGACAGCAGTCGCAAAGTTGCCCGACTTTGAAACATGGCTAAAGCCATCTTTCAAAGCATCGAGCGATAGTCATCCAAAAATTTCGGAATGGCTATCCAACTGATGCAGTTCTAAAGTATCGTCACCAACAAGCCTATAGATCAAGACTAAATCAGGCTTCACATGACAATCACGACAATTTTTAAACTCTGCACCACCTTTCAAGGGATGATCTAAATACTTTTCAGGCAAAGGATTATTTGCGACTAAACAATCTAATACTTCTGCCCATTCAGCCGTAACCAGTTCTAAATAACGTCTTTTAATATCACGTTTAAAAGAACTGGTTACGATAATCTTACGTTTAGCCATGTGCTTCTTCCGACATAGCTTTAATCGCTTCTTCTACCGTTCCATCTGAAAATTTGATCTGGTCAATACGATAGGCACCCAGAGCATCTGCCTGGAAATAGTTCTGCACCGTAATGCTATTTTCACCATTATGTGAATGAATGACTAAGTCATTGCTGATA
>NZ_VPEU01000010.1:0-68571 GCF_013416975.1 Acinetobacter sp. YH18001
AATGTGTGGATAATTTAATTCATTAATTCGATTGAATTGATTTCTTTTATTGCCAAATTCAATTTATGTTTTAAAGATAAATTCATAAATATGTCAAAAAATATAAGATGAATTATATAATTCATCACGCTTTATTATAAATTGTACAAATTTAATGCAGAATTTCTCTAGAATTGTAATAGGTGTCTCTTTTTTGAACCAAAATGTGATACTTTTTAATTCCGACTAGGCCAATCGGCTTTACATTGTTAATAGATTTTTACATAATATCAGTATCAGGTTAAAGTTGATGTTTCATCATGATTTAACGTGATTCTCCACAATTTTTTTATTGGCCCAGCTTTCCCCAAGGTTGGGCTTTTTTTTATCCGCACTTTTTATTTACTTTCTACTCATCTTCTAAGATAGAAACTGTTCTGTAGCAATGAACTTCAGCAATAAAAATAGTAAAAATAAAGCACTAAAATGGTGCATATTAATTCATTAATAGATGACCTAAAAATATAAGCACTAAAAAAAACCCCAGTTTTCATAGAAAACTGGGGTTTTTTCGCCAAAATTTGCGGGTAAACTAAAATATCTGCTGAGGAATAATTTAACTCGCCCTAATGCGGTGCATTATGCACCCAATTGTTGCATGTGTAAATAGTGCGGAAAGCAAGTTTTGATATTTTTTTTAATGCTTAAAAGTCCTGTATTTGTGTTGTATTTTTTGTAGGATAAAACCCATAAAACTTTAGCCTGAATTTAAAAAGTAGCGCTTTTAAAAATTAAAATCAAAAAAATATAGAAAAAACATTAACTAAGTTGAATACCTACTTTAAGAGTATTTCATTTTATTTGTATAATAATCAATCTATTTAGCTTTGCTTGTCATATTGGGGCGTAATACAACAGCATGAATACCTTACGCTCTGAGTGGATCAGTAAACGTTTGTACTGGTCGATGTCGATTATTATTTTATGTTTACTTTGCATCTGTATTCCCTTAATTGTGAGTAGCAGTCAAAGTTATTTAAAATCCAGACAAACTTATCAACAATTGAATGCCTTACAGCAGGTCGCTGATCTGGCGAATAAAATTTCGCGTGAGCGTGCGCCTGCCAATAAAGCCATGTCCAGTTCGGTGCAGGAATTTGCCCAGCATCAGCAAGAGTTAATCAGCTATCGTCAACAGGTGGATCGGCAATTGTCCCAGACCGCGGATGTCTTGACGGAGGTCGGGTTTAACAACCTGAGTCAGCAACTTTCACAGCTTGAGAATAGTTTGAAAAAAGGGCGTGCACAGGTTGATGCTTATACCCAGATGCCGCGTCAGCTGCGCAGTGCTCAGGAACTTGATCAGGCGATTCTGGCGATGTTTGCTGCCTGGGAAAGTTGCCGTGAACTTTTGCGTGACGTGGCGGTGGCTTCAGATAGCTCATCGACCCCTCTGAATAACTATATTAGCCAGATTCTATTTTTATCAGATTTACGTGATCAGGCCGGTCGTGTGGCCTCGTCTATCATGGCACATGTGACTTTTGAAGCTCCGCTTCCCACTGAAAATATTACCCGCTCTTTACAGACCCAACATCAGGTGCGTTATTTGTGGGCCTTGATTGATACCATTCAACCTGTTCAAGATAAGACTGAGGAATTCATCCGTTTACATCGGCGGGTAGAAACCGAGTTTATTCAGCAAGGCTTACCGATTGTGAGTGAGCTGATCAGTGACAGTCTGGAGCAACGTGACTACCGTTTGAGCGGAACAGAGCTGACTGAAGCGATCGTAGATAAATTTGCGACTGTGGTAGACCTGCAAACTTATCTGCTGCAATACAGCAGAGATGCCGCTATTCAGGAAATGAACAGCAATATGCAGCGTTTGATCTGGAGCGTGTTGGTATCGTTGATTTCATTACTGACCGCGATTTCCACCATGATCTTTGCACGCAAACAAGTATTTTTGCCACTTATTCAGGCACGCCGCATGTTGTTGAGTTTGTCTAAAAACTCGGGTCGTCAGAAAATTGATATGCGGCTGCGTGAAGTGAATCATTCTGATTCCTTATTCGCTGCCATTCAGAAATTGCAACAAATGTTGCAAGAACGCGATGCGCTAGAATTCCGTTTAAAAAATATTGCTCATTCCGATTCTTTGACCGGGCTGGCCAACCGTTTTGCGTTGGAAGAATATATCCGCTTTATGGAAAATCAGCCGGGTCAATTGAGCCAGACCTGTTTGATGATTATTGATATTGATCATTTTAAACAGGTGAATGATCAATATGGGCATATTATTGGCGATCAGGTGATTCAACTGGTGGCCGAGCGTTTACAGGCCAATGTCCGTGCTACAGATTTGTTGGTGCGTTATGGCGGCGATGAATTTCTGGTATTGATTGAAAATATCCAGATGCAGCAGGCACTGATTGTGGCTGATAAAATCCGGGCTGAAGTGGCTGAGCGTCATATTGTGACTGCAGCAGGAGACGAGATTCAGGTTTCGGTCAGTATCGGGGTTGCCATTGGTGCTGGCTCCTGGATAGCTTTATTGTCCAATGCAGATGATGCTTTGTTTAAAGCCAAAGCGAAGGGACGGAATGTGGTGGCTGAGGTTTAGTCTAAAAGATTCCTTCTCTACTTTTGACTGCACAAAAGTAGCCAAATGCATTTGTTCGAATGATGCTAAGTCCCTTTAGCACAGTCAAACGGGCAACATCCATGTTGCCAGTCATGTGATTTAATTTGGATGATCTTTAGCCTTAAGTTGACCATGTTCATGCCAAATTATTTCCAATGCATCAGACTAAAAAGACGCATGAAAACTGGCAGCCAATTCATTCTTCAATAGATAAGTATTTTGATGCCTATGAAGGTTATATCTCATCTCATGATGCTAAAAAGGTAGATGATCAAATATTGGCACAATTGGCTGAAGAAATATCGTTCAATAGGATCATGAAAAATAAAAAGCCCTCCTTGATAAAAGAAGGGCTGATAAATCTTGTATAGCTTATTTCAACAACGGCTTCAAAAATTTACCCGTATGTGATGCTTTCACTTTCACGACTTGTTCAGGCGTACCTTCCGCGACAATCATACCGCCACCCGAACCACCTTCAGGTCCCAAATCTACCACCCAGTCAGCAGTTTTAATCACATCCAGATTATGCTCAATCACCACAATGGTATTACCCTTATCACGTAGCTGATGCAGGATGTCCAGCAGCTTGGCAATATCATGGAAATGCAGACCCGTGGTCGGTTCATCCAGAATATACAGGGTTTGACCGGTATCGCGTTTGGCCAGTTCACGCGCCAGTTTGACACGCTGCGCTTCACCACCAGAAAGAGTGGTAGCAGACTGACCCAGACGGATATAACCCAGACCCACCTGATGCAATGTTTCCAGACGACGGTGAATCACCGGAATGGCATCAAAGAAATGCATGGCATCTTCAACTGTCATCTGCAAGACATCGGAAATATTCTTGCCCTTATAGTTCACTTCCAGCGTTTCACGGTTATAACGTTTGCCATGACAGGCATCGCAAGGCACATACATATCCGGCAGGAAATGCATCGCCACCTTGATCATGCCGTCGCCTTCACAGGCTTCACAGCGACCACCTTTCACGTTAAACGAGAAACGACCCGCGGCATAACCACGTGCTTTGGCTTCCGGAGTTTGTGAAAACAGTTCACGAATCGGGGTAAATAAACCGGTATAAGTGGCCGGATTGGAACGTGGGGTTCGTCCAATCGGACTCTGGTCAATATCGACGACTTTGTCGAGGAACTGCAAGCCATCAATCGATTCAAACTTTTCCGATGTTAAAGTGGTTGCACCATTCAGTTGGGTCGCCGCCAAAGGTAACAATGTCCGGTTAATCAAGGTCGATTTACCCGAACCCGATACCCCGGTAACACAAGTCATAATGCCCAAAGGAATGGTCAGATCGACTTTTTTCAGGTTATGCCCAGATGCACCCATCAGCTTGATCTGTTCTTCAGGTTTAGGTGGCTGAATCCGTTTTTTCGGCACTTCAATTTTTAACTTGCCAGACAAATATTGTCCGGTCAGCGAGTCAGGATTGGCCAGAATTTCATCATAAGTCCCTTCAGCAATCACATATCCACCATGTACACCTGCACCCGGGCCAATATCAATAATATGATCGGCGGCACGAATTGCATCTTCATCATGCTCGACCACCAAGACGGTATTGCCCAAGTCTCGCAGACGGATTAGGGTTTGCAGCAGACGGTCATTGTCACGCTGATGCAGACCAATTGAGGGTTCATCCAGCACATACATCACGCCCATCAGGCCGGCACCAATCTGGGAAGCCAGACGAATACGCTGTGCTTCACCGCCCGACAATGTTTCGGCAGAACGCGACAGGCTGAGATAATTCAGACCGACTGAGACCAGGAAGTGCAGACGTTCACGGATTTCCTTGAAAATCTTGTCGGCGATTTCTCCGCGTGCGCCTTCTAGGTTAATGTCCTGATAATAGCTTTCGGCATCACCAATCGACATGCGGGTAATGTCGGCAATGGTCTTGTCCAGAATTTTCACATTCCGCGAGATTTCATTCAGCCGTGAACCATCACAGGCATCACAGGCAGCATTGGACAGATACTGCGCCAGATCATCACGCACATAATTACTTTCAGTTTCACGGTAGCGGCGTTCCAGATGCGGCAAAATCCCTTCAAACGGAATCACCCGATTATGACGACGGCCACGCTCATCGATATAACTCAGATCAATTTTTTCTTTGCCGGTGCCGTACAGGAATTTCTTCTTGGTGTCGGCATCCAGTTCATTCCACGGCGTTTCTAAAGAAAAATCAAAATGCTCGGCGACTTTCTGGATCATGCCGTAATAATAAGGACGCTGACGATCCCAGCCTCGAATGGCACCCTGACTGACACTGACTTCAGGATTAGGAATCAGTTTATCGGCACTAAAATGACTGCGGGTGCCGAGACCATCACAGACCGGACAGGCACCAAAAGGGTTATTGAACGAGAATAAACGCGGTTCCAGTTCTGCGACAGCGCGGTCACATTCCGGGCAGGAATGCTTGGCAGAAAATACCCGATCATCATGTTCATCCTTCATCCAGGATAAAATCGCAATATCGCCACCGAGGCGCAGTGCAGTTTCAAAACTTTCTGCAATACGGTTGCCCAGATCATCACGGACTTTAAAGCGGTCGACCACGACTTCAATGGTATGTTTTTTCTTTTTGTCCAGCTCTGGTGGCGGATCAATTTCCATGATCTCGCCATCGACGCGGGCACGGACAAAACCTTGACTCTGTAACTGCTCAAATAAGGCGGTATATTCACCTTTACGCTCACGCACTACCGGGGCAAGCAGCATTAAGGCTGTGCCTTCTTCCAGCACTTTGACTGCATCGACCATTTCCGTGACGGTTTGTGCCACCATCGGCAGGTCATGTTCTGGACAGAAGGGCGTACCGACACGTGCATACAGCAGACGTAAGTAGTCATAAATTTCGGTAATGGTACCCACGGTAGAACGCGGGTTATGGCTGGTCGATTTCTGTTCAATCGCGATGGCTGGACTGAGACCTTCAATCGAATCGACTTCCGGTTTTTCCATTTGTGAAAGGAACTGGCGTGCATAGGCAGACAGCGATTCTACATATCTGCGCTGACCTTCGGCATATAAGGTATCAAAGGCAAGCGAGGACTTACCTGAACCAGACAGTCCCGTAATCACCACAAACTTGTCGCGTGGTATATCAAGGTTCACATTTTTCAGGTTATGGGTACGTGCGCCTCGAATACGGATGTGGCTTTGGCTCATGCAAGGATCCTAGAATATTCATCAAAAACCCTTATATGATACCGGATGAAAAATGTTCAAGTGCAAATAAAAGTATTTTAAACGTCAAGTTATGTCGGTGATTGGTCAATTCATCACAATACCGAGAAATATCACAGTAGATCGCTTCACTGTTCAGAATGACTAGACGTGAGGGAAGTTCTTAACAAGCCGCTGCATAGCGGCGTTCAAAGATAGATTCAATCTCTTCAAAGTAGCGGTCACGTGGCACATCATGATGCAGACGTGCATAAAAATTCACTTCATTTTCCAGAATGTGCAGAAAGTCCTCATAGTCTTTTTGGAAAAAATCCAAGTCAAGCAAATCATTACGGCGTGCCTGATGACAGCGATACTTTTCAATAAATTTCAGCAGGTGTTTCTGGATATGCGTGTTGGTGTGGTAAATCAGATAAGTCGCTGCCGAACCACAATCTAGGCAGCCTTGTTCGAGATAGATTTCTTCATTGTTGAACCAGCAACATTGCAGGGTGAAAAATGCCCGAATCGCTTCGGTGCCTAAAGTGTCCATATTATCTGCCTCTTTCCGGGATTGATTTTATTAATTGATAATTATTCTTAATTATTGTTCGGCAATTTTGGGCTTATATCTAGATCTAGCGTACCAGCCCGTTCTATCCTTGTTTTTTCAGACTAAGCCGTTTTTATGATGGGTTTATGACAGCAGAAATTTTTTTGAACGGCTATGACAAAAAAAGCCCTGTCTTAAACAGGGCCTTTTTTATTCGTCTGTCTTATTCATCCAGACCAGGCCACTGGCGTTGCTCAAAGGCACTGTCCCAGAATAACCATTCCAGACGGGCAGCATGGGTATAAGCTGCATGCATTTTTTCTAGTGTATCGGCATCGACACGCGCCGCAACACGGTCAACGGTCGCAATCACATTACGCACTGCAGTATGGAACTCTTCTCCTGAATAGGTATCCACCCAAGCTTGATACGGATTATTCGGCGCAGAGTTATCGACAATATCTTTACCAACTTCGGCATAAATCCAGAAACAAGGCAGCAACGAGGCCAGCACCACCGGGTAGCTTTCTGACCAGGCGGTTGAAGTCAGGTAAGAGGTATAGTGATGACATGCCAGAGTTAGCGGGGTATTTTCAAACTGCTCTTTGCTAATACCAAAATCCTGCATAAAGCCATCATGCAGGCTACGTTCCACTACAATTGCAATTTTGGCTGCCTCGGCAAACTGGATCACATCGTCCGCTTCAAAAGCTTTGGCGGCACACACGGCCAGTGCACGGCCATAGGCCAGTAAATAATGCGCATCCTGAATTACATAATGACTAAAGGCTTCACGGCTTAAAGTACCTTGCGCCAGTTGCTGATTAAAGGGCAGGGCCAGGGTCTTCTGATAAAGCCCGAGATTACGTTGCCATAGCTCTTGTGAAAAACTCATGCTGAAAATCCTTCGCAGTTCAAGTTAAACCATGCGGCACTATAGCAAAGATCGGGCTGTTTAAAAGATCGGCAAATTTTAAAAACAGAAAATAAGATAAAACAGCTCAGGAAGTGCTTTGGTTTATGCGCTAAAAGTTTCATAATTAGCTTAACTTTTCCTATTCGTATTGCTGCTCTTTCGCAGCCATACATTTATTTAATTTATCCAAGGTCGTTGTGTATGTTGAAACATTTTGGTTTCTCGATTGCATTTTCGATCGTGTGTCTTGGTTTGTCTGCGTATTGGGGTTATACCCATGGTCCTGAAGCAGGCCTGCAAACCATGCTCACAGCGCTAACCATCACCGCTATTCTGGCGATTATGGAAGTGTCGTTGTCCTTTGATAACGCGGTTGTTAATGCCTCAGTCCTACGGGGTTGGGATCATTTCTGGAAAATGCTGTTCCTGACAGTCGGTATTCTGATTGCAGTCTTCGGGATGCGTCTGATCTTCCCGGTGGTCATTGTAGCAGTGACTGCAGACCTGGGCTTTATGGAAGTGGTACGTCTGGCCCTGAATGATCCAAAAGAATATTCAGCCCGTCTCATGGCGCATCATCCAGAAATTGCAGCTTTTGGTGGGGCATTCCTGTTGATGGTATTCCTGAACTTCTTCCTGGATGAAGAAAAAGACACGCACTGGTTCAGACGGGTAGAACGCCGTCTGTCCAATCTGGCCAATGTGCCGGCGATGTCGGTGTTTATTGCACTGGTGGCCTTGTTAATCATGGCAGCCAATGTCGATGAAGCCAAGCGTCTGGCAGTGACCATGGCCGGGATCTGGGGTATCGTGATTTATATCGGGGTGCAGGTTCTCAGTCATATGCTCGGCGGTGAACCGGAAGTCGATGAAGAAGGCAATGCGATTCGTCATGATGAAAATGGTGTACCGACGGGTGTAGTGAAAGCCGGTATTGGTGGTTTCCTGTATTTAGAAGTTCTGGATGCCTCATTCAGTTTTGATGGCGTGATCGGTGCCTTTGCGATTACCTCAGACGTGGTTATCATCATGCTGGGTCTGGCAATTGGTGCGATCTTTGTGCGTTCCATGACCATTTATCTGGTCGAACAGGGCACATTGGATGCCTATATCTATCTGGAACACGGAGCGCATTATGCGATTGGTGCACTGGCCTTTATTATGATTGCCAGCGGAACCGGTCTGCATGTACCAGAAGTGGTTACCGGTCTGATCGGTGTCGCCTTCATTGTCTGGGCAGTGATCGCTTCAATCCAGTATAAAAAGCGTCAGGCCATCTTGGAAAAATAAAGCGCTGTACCTGATTGAAAAGCGTAGCTCCGGCTGCGCTTTTTCATTTTTAGATCGGCATCATCTTTATTTCAAATAAAATTCATGTCTTCTTCCTGAGCTGAATGTCCTATAATCTGGGCTCCAGATTAATTAACCCAATCGCCATAACTTATGATGAATGCTTTAGAACGTCGTTCAACCTTTGCCCTGAGCAGTATTTTTGCACTGCGCATGTTGGGGTTGTTTATGATTATCCCGGTGTTTTCTGTGGCAGGGCAGGCCTATGACGATGCAACGCCTGCACTGATCGGTTTGGCGGTCGGGGTCTATGGTTTGACTCAGGCCTTATTACAGATACCATTTAGCCTGATTGCAGACCGCTACAGCCGTAAGCCTTTGATTGTTTTAGGACTGCTGCTGTTTGCCTTGGGTGGTGCGATTGCAGCCATGTCTGACAGCATTTATGGCGTGATTATCGGTCGTGCCATTGCCGGTGGTGGCGCAGTATCCGCTGTCGTCATGGCCTTGCTGGCCGATGTCACGCGTGAAGAAAACCGCATGAAAGCCATGGCAATCATGGGCATGAGTATTGGTCTGTCTTTTGTGGTGGCATTTAGTCTCGGGCCTTGGCTGACAGGTCTGGTTGGCATTTCGGGATTGTTCTGGGTTACTACGGTGATGGGATTGGCTGCCATTGCGATGCTGTTTATGGTGCCTAAAGTCACGCGGCATCATAAAAACTTTCAACAGGGTTATCTGACCCAACTGAAACAGGTGCTCCAGATTGGCGATCTGAATCGTCTGCATGTATCTGTGTTTACCCTGCATTTATTGCTCACAGCCATGTTTATTTATGTGCCTTCGCAGCTGATCGAGTTTGCAGATCTGCCGCTTTCCAGTCATGGCTTGGTCTATTTACCCCTGTTGGTGCTAAGTCTGTTCTTTGCTTTTCCGAGTATCATTCTGGCAGAAAAATACCACAAAATGCGCGCGATTTTTCTGGTGGCGATTAGCGGTATTATTCTGGGTTTAATGGTGATGGTCTTTGGTTTTGAATCCAAATATATCTTGCTCATTGGCCTGGGCCTGTTCTTTATTGCCTTTAACGTGATGGAGGCCTTATTGCCTTCCTGGCTGTCTAAAGCTGCACCGATCCAGTCTAAAGCGACGGCAATGGGCGTGAATGCCAGCAGCCAGTTTTTGGGTGCCTTCTTTGGTGGGATGATCGGTGGTCAATTGTTGCTGCTCAATAATACCTCGATGGGCTGGAGTATCCTGACCGGGATCGCGATAATCTGGCTGCTGATGAGTTTTGGTCTGGCTCAGCCGCGTTATCTGTCCTCATTGGTACTGCGATTGCCGGAAAGCAGACAAACTGACGAATGGACTTCTCAGCTTTTGGCGATTCGTGGTATTGAAGAAGTCGTGGTGATGGCTGAACAGCAAGTTGCCTATATAAAAGTCGATAAACAGCAGATTGATGATGCTTCGCGACAACAATTAACGCACTTGTTAGGTAAAGAGGTAGCCATTTAAGCATAACTCTTATAAAGTAAAATACAGAAATATATAGGAAGTAAACAGCAAATGCGTGGTGTAAATAAAGTCATTTTAGTGGGTACTTTGGGTAAAGATCCGGAAACCAAAACTTTTGCAAATGGTGGTTCTCTCACTCAATTTTCGATCGCCACTAGCGATTCGTGGACAGATAAAAGTACCGGTGAACGTAAAGAACAAACGGAATGGCACCGTATCGTGTTGCATAACCGTTTAGGCGAAATTGCGCAGCAATATCTGCGTAAAGGTTCTAAAGTATATATTGAAGGTTCATTACGTACCCGTCAGTGGACTGATCAAAATGGTCAGGAGCGCTATACAACGGAAATCCGTGGTGATCAAATGCAGATGCTGGACTCGAATCGTTCACAAGGCGAGCAGGGCGACAACAGTTTTAACCAGCCACGTTTTAATAACAATAATCAGGCGAGTAACAACCAAAGTGGCGGTTACGGCAATAATCCGCAGTCGGGTTATGGTTCAGCGCCGCAGCAAGGCGGTTTCAACAACAATCAGGGTGGCGGTTATGGCAACAATAACCCGAGTGGTTTTGCACCGAAATCTGCACCTGCACCAACAGCAGCGCCTGCAGCTGATTTAGATGATGATCTTCCGTTTTAACTTATCAGAACGGTAAATCTTCATCCAAGACCCACCTGAATCCGGTGGGTTTTTTATGTCTTGAATTTGCTTTGTTTAGTTTGGATAGAGCTCAGAGCTTTATCATTGCTAATCTAAGTTGCAAAAAATTATATTTCAACTGCTCGGCTTATGTTCAAAATTCTAGGCTCCATATTGAGAAAATCAATCAGATCAGTAATTCTCATAGAAATCTTAAATCTAGAAAAGCGATTATTTTTATAAAAACTTACGGTTTTACCTATTTAAAAAATTTTCGTATTCTATCTTCATCGAATGAACAATCTCACCAATATACGAGGAAAGGTCTCATGAGTTTAATCAATACTGAAATCAAACCATTCAACGCCACTGCTTACCACAAGGGTCAATTTGTGGAAGTGTCCGAGCAGGACATGAAAGGTAAATGGTCGGTTGTATTCTTCTATCCTGCTGACTTTACTTTTGTTTGTCCAACTGAATTAGGCGATCTTGCTGATCAATATGCTGAATTCCAGAAAATGGGCGTAGAAATTTATGGTGTATCAACCGATACGCACTTCACCCATAAAGCTTGGCATGATACCTCTGACGTAATTGGTAAAATCCAGTACCCAATGATCGGCGACCCAACCTGGACTTTGGCGAAAAACTTTGAAGTATTGATTGAAGCTGAAGGTCTGGCAGATCGTGGTACTTTCGTGATCGATCCAGAAGGTAAAATCCAGATCGTTGAAATCAATGCCGGTGGTATTGGTCGTGATGCAGCTGAACTGCTTCGCAAAGTGAAAGCAGCGCAATATGTACACGCTCACCCAGGTGAAGTATGTCCTGCGAAATGGAAAGAAGGCGAAGCAACTCTTGCTCCTTCAATTGACTTAGTGGGTAAAATCTAATTCGCTCACTTTATTTCAAAGCAAAAAATCCAGCACTCAGTGCTGGATTTTTTTATTGGCTGCTCAACATGAAAGCACAATTCAAATGGTATAGCCCTGATGGCCTTCTGCCCGGGCACGTAAGCCCTCGACCAGATGCTCAATCAGTTTTTCCATCACCAGACGCTGACCTTTGCGTGAGGCATAGACCAGTTGTACGGTTCCCATATTGGAACACCAGTCTGGCAGCAGATGGATCAGGCGACCAGCTTTGAGATCTGCTTCCACGGTTAACAAGGGTAGATCGGCAATACCCAGGCCATCCAGGGCAGAATAGTATACGCCGGCCAGGTCATTGCTTTTGATGCGGGGTTCTAGGGGGATATCCATCTGTTCATGACTGTCGATACGATGCAGATGCCATTGATAGTGGTTTTTCTGCGTGCCTAAAACGATGGTCGGAAAGTCATTGATCTCAGTGGGGTAGTGTATCGAACGGCCTTGCAACAGCTCCGGACTGGCAACCAGACAATGCGTGGTTTTAGTCACATCGCGAACGACAATGCTGGAATCTTCATTGGCTTCAAAGTTGGTGCGGATTGCCAGGTCAATCTCATCATGCAGCACATCGACACGCCGGCTGGTAATTTCCATTTCTACCTGAACCTTGGGATAAGTCTTGAGGAATTCATTCAGCAGGCTGCGGATCTGGTAGCGCATCATCACCGAAGGACAACTCAGCTTGACCAGGCCTTGTGGTTCACTTTTCTGCTTGAGCAAGACATTACGGGCACATTCCACCTGTTGAATCAGCTTTTCGCATTCCTCAAAAAATTCCTGGCCCAGTGAGGTCACCTTAAAATGTCGGGTTGAGCGTTGAATCAGGGTGACATTGAAACGGGCTTCCAGCTCTAAAATACGTCGGCTGAGTTTGGATTTGGTGATTCCGGAGATGTCACTGGCTGCACTGAAGCCGCCATGCTTGACCACCAGATAAAAATAATAATAGTCATCAAAAGAATGCACCTTTCACCTCAATCGCCCTGCGTTCATACAATGCCCATCATAGGGGAAATCCGGGCCAGGCTAAACTGTTTCCAAGCCAGATTAATTTAATTGTTCCAACAAAAAGCGACCCGAAGGCCGCTTATTTTAGAGATGTGTATGGTTTATTTTTGGGCAGTATTCTGGTTATAGCTATTCATCAGGTTGCGGTAGTCAGGAATATGATTGCTGAACAGGCTGCCGAGACCTTCGATATCATTACGCCAGTCACGGTGCAGTTCACAAGCCAGACCAAACTAGGTCATCAGCTGTGCACCAGCCTGTGACATGCGGTTCCATGCAGCATCACGTGTCAGGTGATTAAAGGTACCAGATGCATCTGTCACGATGAATACGTCAAATTCTTCTTCAAGTGCAGACAGCGCCGGGGAAGGCGACACATACTTCAGTCACCACGCCAGCAATGATCAACTGTTTTTTACCCGTGGCTTTTACCGCTTTAACAAAATCTTCATTATCCCAGGCATTAATTTGCCCTGGACGAGCAATATAAGGTGCGTCCGGGAATAGCTCTTTCAGCTCAGGAACCAACGGACCATTTGGGCCTTGTTCGAAGCTGGTGGTCAAAATGGTCGGTAAATTGAAATATTTTGCTGCTGCCGCAAGCGCCAATACATTATTTTTGAATTTATCTGGGTCAATATCACGAACCAGTGACAACAAACCAGTCTGATGGTCTACAAGTAATACGGCTGCATTGTCTTTGTCTAAACGTACATAAGGTTTTGCCATTTCTCTGTTCCTCTCTATAAAATTAGCATCCCGTCTTGGATCAAACCCAGGCTGTTCCGGGACGTGGTGATTTTTATATTAGAGCTAAAAACAGGACAAAATAAGCCCAAATTCTGGGATAAATAATCTTAAAAATAGGATAATTAAAAATTTAGACCAAAATTTTAGTTTATTTGTGTTGAATTCGGGAAGTTAAAGCAGAGATTGTCTTATATATAAGATACTGTATTCCAGCTTAGGACTATCAGCGCATCTTGGCCCGGCATAAAATGGCTGCATGTTCATCCTATCGTAATAGGAGTTAAAAGATGAAAAAAGTAATTGGTGTTTACCGTAATCAAAACATGCATTGGGTCGGTGATGGCTTTCCGGTCAAAAATCTGTTTTCCTATGACCGTTTAGGTCAGGCGATCAGTCCGTTTTTGTTGCTGGATTATGCTGCGCCCTATCATTTTGATCCGACGACTGTACAACATGGCGTGGGTTCACATCCACATCGCGGTTTTGAAACAGTGACGTTAGCCTATCAGGGGGCAGTGACGCATCAAGATTCAAGTGGCGGTGGCGGCACGATTCAGGCAGGTGATGTGCAGTGGATGACCGCAGGCTCAGGGGTAGTCCATGAAGAATTTCATTCTCCAGATTTTGCCAAACATGGCGGTCTCTTTGAAATGGTACAGCTCTGGGTCAATCTGCCGGCCAAAGACAAGATGACCACACCACGTTATCAGGCGATCACTGCGGCAGCTATTCCGCGGATTGAAATGGATGAAGAGGCGGGGCATATCCGGGTGATTGCAGGTGAGTTTGCTGGTCATCAAGGTCCTGCTCATACTTTTAGTCCGATCAATGTCTGGGATGGTGAACTGAAAGCGGAATATGAAACCACATTACATATCCCTGCCGGGCATAATGCACTGTTAGTCGTGCTGAAGGGTGAGCTGGTGGTCAATGCGAGCCAGAAAGTCCTGGACAGCTCAATTATAATGTTTGCCCGTGATGGAGATCCGGCGATTCAGTTGCAAGCCTATCAGGATACCCAGTTTGTGTTACTGACAGGCGAGCCACTCAATGAGCCCATTCAAGGTTATGGCCCGTTTGTAATGAACAGCAAGGAAGAAATTATGCAGGCATTTCAAGAGTTTAATCAGGGTAAATTTGGTGAAATTGCGGTGCAGGCTGAATAGTACACCGAGCGGTTAAACAAAGAAGCCTCTGCTTTCGCAGAGGCTTTTATTTTATAAGGCGCTGTAGTTTCTTGTCGTTTTAAATAATTTACGCATAAACTCATCTTGGTGGAATCTGATGGGTTTATGGTTTTATTATGCTGTGAATCATAGGTTTTTCAAGGGCGTTTGTCAACCAAAGGTTATAAAAATGGTTAATTAAGATGTTTGTTTTTAAAGTGATTTTTCTGGTTATATGGAAAAAATATGAATAAAATCCTGAGTTTGGTGAATTTTGTAACCTGTTCAAAAAAATAGTGAAAAGCAGATTTTATCCCGTCCAATTGCCTTTACGAAAAACATATATTCTGGAAGATTTTAATAACCTGTTTGATTGGCGCATGGTACATAATTTCTGTAGTTTTTCAATGACGGATGATCAGTTTGGATATCGCAGTAATTGGTAGTGGCATGGCCGGACTGGCAACAGCCAGAATTCTCCAGGATGCAGGACATCACATCACGATTTTTGAAGCACTTCCAGGTCGTGGCATGGACAGTCATAGCCTTGAATTTGAAGGGGGGCTAATTGATGCACCTTTACGTGTGATGAATCCTTATCTGTGGAAAAACACCCTGAGTCTGGCCACGTATCTGGGCATTAAAACTTATCCGGTGCGTACCTATATGGCCTGCAGCTGGTTATTTGAAGATAAAACTGAAACCTGGCTGACCACATCGCGTAGCCGTATCGGCAATATTCCAATTATCAATAACCGTAAAGGCTTGCAGCAGTATGGCTGGCGTCTGGTCAAGGGCCTGTTGCAGCTCAAAGTGGCATTAACCAAATTTTTTAAGTCGAAAAATCAGGACATCAGCCTGGCAGAATTTATCAATCGCAATGAGATTGAAGAAGTGTTCTGGCATGGCGCCGTAATGCCGGTACTGTATACCATTTGTACCTGCAATCCGAAAACCATTGGTGAATGGCCGGCGAAACCTTTATTGATTTTCCTGCGTCAATTGACTGATGGCGATGCCTTACTACGCTTGCAAGGCGGAACACCGGCGCTGGTCGACAAACTGGTGGAAGGTATTCATATTGAAGATGGTTCAGCGATTACACTGGTTCAAGAGCAGGGCGATCAGGTCAAAGTTGAAAATGCGGCCGGTTATTCAAAACTGTTTGACCGGGTCATTGTCGCGACGCCAACCACTAAAATTGAGCAATTCCTGGATCCAACCCAGTTTGCCAGCGAAATTGAATTATTGAAGAAATTCAAATTCGAACAGGGCGAACTGGTGATTCATACCGATGCCAGCGTGATGCCGCCAAAACGTAAAGACTGGGCTGTGCTCAGCTATATGATGGATCGTAAGTTTACCCGTCAGCAATTTACAGTGTGGCTCAACTCGATTGAACCTTCTCTGGTCGGCAAGTCGGCAGTGTTCCAGACTTGGCGTCCGGTGACCGAGATTGACCCGAAAAAGGTGATTACCTCGGTCATGCTGACGCGTGCGGTGGTCGATGCCAATACCGTGGCGCTGAACAAGGAATTACAGCAGCGTCATCTGGAAGCCAATCGCAAAGTCTTTTTCTGCGGTTCATGGTCATGTGACGGTTTGCCCATTCTGGAATCGGCTGTGACCTCAGCGATGAAGATTGCGGAAATTTTCGGTGCGCCTTTACCGTTTCAGGGTTTAAAACCTGTGGTCGAGGTTGCTCCGCAACTGGGTTATTAATTGATGCAATGGCTTCAGGCATTGCGTCAGCGCTTTCCTCAGCATAAATATGCAATTCATGCAGCGGCGCTGGGGGATCAGGCGCAATTGCCCTGGAGTAATTTGGGCTATTGGCAGGCAGGACAGCAGGATTATGTTGCTGCCTGTCGCACGCTGGCCGATCAGCTCGCGCAGAGTGTCAATTTGAATTCAAAAGATAAATTGCTGGATCTGGGCTGTGGTCAGGGTGCAAGTTTATTGCACTGGCAACAGCACTACCGAGTGCAATATCTGGCCGGTGTCGAAGTACAAGCGGCTTGCGTGGCCACTATTCAGCAACATCTGCCAGAACTGAATGCCATCTATCAGGCCTCGTTTCTGCGTTTAAACGAATTACAATTTTCCCAGCGTTTTGATGTGGTGCTGTGTCTGGATGCAGCTTATCACAGTCCGGTTCCGTTACTTTTGCAACAAATCAGCAGTGTTTTAAAGCCAAATGCACGAATTGGTTTTCATCATCTGGTGTTATCGGAACGTTGGCAAAATTTGAATTCATTTCAAAAGCGTAAATATCAGCTGTTACTGAAATCTGCCGATATAAATTTAAAAGAATTAATGTCTGTTGGTGCACTGTATGCGTGTCTGGATCGTTTTGAATTTAAAAATATTCAGATTCAGGATCTATCCGAGCCGGTATTTTCTGGCTTTGCGGATTATGTACAAAAAACTTTGAATTCAAAACAAGCCGGTCATCATATTCAAGGCTCAGGCTTGGATCATTTTAAAATTCAAATGACAGCAAAGCTATGCCAAAAATTATATCAGGAAGGGATCGTGAGATATGTGCAGGTAACGGCACAATCGAAGGACTAAAACAGCGTAAGAAAACGTCGAAAAATTCAAGTTTGAAAAATACCAAGCCCAGAAACATCAAAGCCTCACTAAAAAGCGAGGCTAAGATATGGTGCCGGCACACGGATTCGAACTGTGGACCTACTGATTACAAGTCAGTTGCTCTACCAACTGAGCTATGCCGGCATGGTGGAGTGCATTTTACAGAAATTCATTCGCTACGCAAGCCAAAAAATAACCGTTCAAGCTATTTTGGTACGATTTACCGTTTTTCCGGTTCATTCTATCTAAACTGTCTTTTATCGAAAGATCAAGAAAACGCCCATATAGGCAGATATGGGCGAGGGTGAATGTACAGGGTTTAGTATGGGTCAATCGCTTAAAAGGGATTATCGCTTTTTTAGGATCTGGTCTAATTCTTGTGCACATTCCTCTAAAGTAAAGGCCATATCAAACTGCATTTGAGGTTTGAGTTCTTGAGCGAGGCTTCTCCACTGTTCGATGAGTCTCAGAGCTTTTTGAATTTTATGTTTATTGATGTCTTTGGCAATGGTTGGGGTATAACCGCCACGTTTTGCATTTTTGATCTGTTTTACATAGTTTGCGCTGTTATTCATGTTCGCTCTCCGAATAGCAGTGTATCTATTTAGCTTTAAGTTTAAATGGCTCGATCAATCCTGTATTTCTTTCTATTTTATGGTTTTTATTCTCCTCTCAGCACCTCTGTAGGCACCATAACATAGCTTTGATGACAATAGAATTAAGCTATTTTTATGCCAGTTTTTAAATTGAACCTAGAAAAGCACGGAAGCTTAAGAAAAATTTAAATATGGTGGAATAATCGTCTTAGAACAGCCATATTCCTTAGGTCATAGTAACTTTAATCATGGTGGTGATGGATTGTTTAATGATTCTAAGCAGATGCGAATTTGAATTTCAGGCAATAAAAAAACCCGAATCATGTGATTCGGGTTTTTAAATTCTGGCGGTGAGAGAGGGATTCGAACCCTCGAAACGCTATAAACGTTTACACACTTTCCAGGCGTGCTCCTTCAGCCACTCGGACACCTCACCATAGGCCGAGGATAATAGCGAAAAAAACCAGCTGTGCCAAGCTGAAACAATTGATTTGCAGAAAAACTTTTAATGTGGTGCTATGATTCGCAAAAATGCTTGTTAAAAACGAAGACAATATATGCAAAGCACTGCACAAAAAGCAGCTCTCCCGGTGATTACACTGGCTGCGCTTGGGGTCGTTTTCGGAGATATTGGCACCAGTCCACTGTATGCACTGCGCCAATGCTTCCTCACCGCACATCTCGCCATTAGCGAGGCCTCTGTACTCGGTATCCTGTCGCTGATTTTCTGGTGCATGATGCTCACCATCAGCTTTAAATATGTCACGGTCATCATGCGTGCCGATAACAACGGCGAAGGCGGAATCATGTCATTATTGGCATTAAATCTGCGTACCACACGAATTGCTGATCAAAAGAAAATTTTCCTGATTGCCTTGGGTTTTATTGGTGCATCGCTATTCTTTGGTGACGGTATTATTACTCCGGCAATTTCTGTGCTGTCTGCCATTGAAGGCTTGAGTATTGCGACACCTATTTTCAATCAATGGCTGGTACCGCTATCGATTGGAATTCTGGCGGGGCTGTTTATGGTGCAGCGCCACGGTACAGCCACCATGGGGAAATTTTTCGGGCCTTTAACCATGCTCTGGTTCCTGTCCATTGGCGGTTTTGGTTTGTGGAGCATTATCCAGACCCCGTCTGTCCTCTGGATGGTGAATCCGTACTGGGCATATCACTTTGTGGTTGATCAGCCCTACGTGGCTTTCCTGACCATGGGCGCGGTGATTCTGACCATGACCGGGGGGGAAGCAATTTATGCCGATATGGGGCATTTCGGTCGTCTGCCAATTCGTCTGGCTTGGTTTATTATTGTCTTGCCGTGTTTATTGCTGAATTATGCCGGACAGGGCGCATTGTTGCTGCGTAGTCCTGAAGCGCTGGCCAACCCTTTCTATATGCTGTTGCCGGACTGGGCCTTGTTCCCGATGATTGGACTGGCCACCGCAGCGGCGGTCATTGCCTCGCAGGCGGTGATTACCGGGGTATTTTCGATGGTCAATCAGGCCATTCAACTGCGTTATTTGCCGCGTCTATCGGTCAAGCATACCTCGGCAGTCGAACGTGGCCAGATTTATCTGCCCTTTATTAACTGGCTGCTGTTTATTTCGGTCTTGATCCTGATTTTACTGTTTGAAAATAGTGCCAATCTGGCCAGTGCTTATGGTGTTGCAGTGACCATGACCATGCTCTGCGGTACTATTCTGATCTCGATTCTGGCTTATGGTTTATGGCGTTGGCCGGTCTGGAAAGTGGCATTGTTTGCTGTGCCATTTTTGGCTCTGGATTTGGTCTTTGTAGCCTCAACTTCTTTAAAAATCACCTCGGGTGGCTGGGTGCCGATTCTGATTGGTGCCGTGCTGTTTACCATTTTGATGACCTGGAAAGATGGACGCGCTTTGGTTTTGAAGCGTCTGGAACAGGATGCCTTGCCGATTGATCTGTTTATTAAAAGTATCTCAATGGGGGAAGGTACCAAATATGTGCCAGGTGAGGCCATTTTCCTGACGGGTACACCAAATATTGTCCCGCATGCCATGCTGCATAATATCAAGCACAACAAAGTCTTGCATGAACGTAATATTATGCTCACGGTCATTACTCGTGATGTTCCCTTTGTAGCTAAGCAAGATCGGGTTGAACTGGAACAATTGAGTGAGCATTTTTATCGGGTATTTATCTATTATGGTTTTAAGGATCAGCCCAATATTCCAGTAGCTTTACAACAGGCTTATCGAAAATGGGGTTTTGAATATGATCTGATGCAGATCAGTTTCTTTATTTCACGTGAACGGATTATGCATACTGTGGGTGAGGGTATGGCACCGTGGCGGGAAAAACTGTTTATTTCCATGCAGCGCAATACCAGTCCGGTCAGTGATTTCTATCAGATTCCACCCAACCGTGTGGTCGAGCTGGGCACCCAGATTCAGATGTAAATAAAATTAAAAAGCATAAAAAACCAGAGACACACTCTGGTTTTTTATGGGAGAAACAGTAAATAACTGAGCTTCGGATTATTGCTCAAGTTCTACGGCAGCCGGCACTTCAGGTGCAGCATTCAAAGGCTGCTCCATCAGCACTGGTTCTGCATCGGCTTGAGCTGCAATTTCAGTTTGTGCATTCATTGCATTGGCTTCAACTACAGCAGCTTGCTGTTGCTCTTCAAGCACAGGCTGTTGTTCTGGCGCAGCCATAGATGTGGTTGCTTCGACTTCGGTACTGTTGGCCGGTTCAGCCAGATTGGCCGGCATGTCTGATTGATTCATACCCGGTTCTGCCACAGGAGGTTGTGGCGAAACCATGTCTGAATTACCTGGTGCCTGCATCATCGCTGGATCATTTGGCATCGCTGGCTGCGTATTTGGCATTGGTTGCTGTGGCGCAGCTGTACGCGGATCGACAAGGCGGATTTGACCAGAGTTGACTAGAGTTTCTAGAGAGCCTTCCTGACCATTTACCGTGGTACTAATTTTAGCTTTAGACAAGCTTTCAAGTGTTTCACCCGGTTGAACCGGTGGCTCGGCAAATGCGCCTGCGCTGATTACACTTGTGAATAATCCTAAACCTAATATTTTAGAGAGTTTGGAATTCATGATTGACACCACTGCTAATAATTGTACGAATTGGGATAGGCGCTTAGCTTTACATACTCATCCGGCAGCTCCAATCAAAGCTACTCAAAGACTGCGAAACCTCATTTAAAATGAAATAAAAAATAGACAGTTTGTTACAGCTTTCGTGGCTTTTAAGCCATTATTGTTTATTTGTTAAGCGAATGGCAGGGTCAAGATATACTTCATATACACAGCTTGTTAAGCTCGGGAAAAATCGGTATTGATCTAAAAAGTACGTGTAATAATGGCCAAGAAGCAGCGTAAATCCAAGAACTCTCTTTTTCAGTTTTTAAGTAAAAATAGTACTAAAGTCATTCTGGGTGTGGTGGCTTCGAGTAGTTTTGCCATCGCCTTTGGTCAGGAAAAAATCAGTCAATGGGTGTCTCTGCCATCTTCATCCGATTCCGCCTGTCTGACACAGTTTTATCGTGATGTTCCGCCGTATCTGATGAAAGACAGCCTGAAAAAAGACAGTTATTCACTGTGCTTTAATGGCTTTAACGTCGGTTATTCCGGTGTTTCGAAAACCCCACTTTGGGTGGCTGAAGCACTCACACCGGCACGCTTAAGCCAGAAAATTCCGCGTCAAGATAATTTTCATGAAGAGACCCAGCTCAAACCTGCGCATCGGGCGACGTTGGCGGATTATCGTGGTTCCGGTTATGATCGCGGGCATATGGCGCCAAATGCGGATATGCCCAATAAGGCTGCACAGTCGGACAGTTTCTCACTGGCCAATATGGTGCCGCAAGCACCGAAAAACAATCAGCAGGTCTGGCGTGAACTGGAAGAAGCGACCCGTGCCATTGTAACCAAACAGAAGCAGGATGCTTATGTTGTTACCGGGCCGGTATTTGCGGCGAAAAAACTAAAAACCATTGGTAATGGCGTGATTGTACCGACGGCGGTGTATAAGGCAGTTTACCTGCCGAAAACCGGTGCGATTGGTGCTTATTATGCGCCGAATGATAATTCGCTCAAAGTGCGTATTGTTAGTGTCTGTTATCTGGAGGAACAGCTCGGAATTAACCTGTTCCCACAATTGACCGAAGAGCAGAAGCGCAATACCTATCGTTTGCCATTGACGGCCAAGGCGGTTAAAGCCAATCAGAAAATCGAATATTCTAACTGGGATGCAGAAAGCCAGTGTGCGGAAGACGTCTCTAAAGAAAACTTGCAGGCACTGCAACGTGAGTTTAAATCTTCAGGTTCAAATACCTCGACGTCCTCAGCGACTGGTGGTGCAATCGATAACGACACCCAAAATACGATTATAAAACAGCTGATAGATGCGCTATTGCAATATATTTTGCAGTTATTGAAATAAACTTGCTGAAAAAAGTGGGATTCGAGTAGCATCGATCTCACCCATTATTGAAAATAACAAAGACAGGTGGAGAGGATATGTTTAAAGCATTTGAAAATGGCAGTGAATCCCATGCCATTCATGATCTGACCTTGGAAAATGATCTGGATTGTGTCAGCCTGTATGGAAACTTGCAGATCACCAAGGATCAGGAAGGTCTTAAGGCTGCCAAGGTTTTGCAGGCTTTTGTAAATGATGTGGTGCAGCAACTGGAAAATACTGTAGATCTGCCAGAAAAGCTGCAGCGGGATGATCTGGACGAAATTGAAAATCCATTTTTATAAGATTTTTTCATTTGTTGGAGAATGTTCCATCTGGAACCAGACACAAAGCCCAATATTCCTATTGGGCTTTTTACTGTTTTTAGTCTCAGTATTGCAGCGTCTCAAGCTGTCTGAGCCAAAGATTCTAAGCGCCATTGTTGTGGCGTCAGCTGGGTCCATTGCTTAAATGCCCGCTGAAATGCACTCTGCTCGGAGTAACCAAGCAGCATGGAAATTTCCTGTAAGCTTAAATGCGGATCTTTCAGATATTGCATTGCCATCATAGAGCGGATTTCCTGCATGCATTGCTGATAGGTTTTACCCTGCTTTTGCAAATGTCGTTGTAACTGACGGACAGAGAATTTTATTTGCTGGGCAATATGTTCAATCTGGAACTGGTTTTTTTGCAGGCCCACCAGAATCGCCTGCTGTAACTGCTGGTCAACTTGGGTGGAATTGGGGAATTTTTCCAGTAAAGCTTCAGCTTGTTGTTTCAGAAGCTTTTGTAGGGTCTGATCACCCTGTTTTAAAGGCGTAGACAGCTCGCTGACCGGCATCAGGACTTGAGTCTTGGCTTGACCGAAACGAACCTTGCAGCGGAAATACTGTTCATACAATGCTATATTTTTGGGTGTTGGATGCTGAAAATGCACTTCATGCAGATGCAGATGATTATTATCCAGAATATTCGATTTAATAAATTCGATCATGAGTGCAATCGCGATTTCATCGGTCAGTTGCGTACTCATCTTAAAAGGAACCTCACCCCAGGCAATCGAAAGATGATCTCCTTGCCCCTGGATTTGTAGCGGGCTACCATCATAGATCAGGCGATGGTAGTCATGATAGCGCATGAAGGCTTCACCCAGCGTGTCACTGGAAAGTGCCAGATAACCGATAATCCCGAGATGTTTAGTCTCGACCAGTTGCGCAATTTCCAGGCCCAAAGCCGGGCGCTGCAGCTGTTGATCAAGTGTCGTCAGCAGATCACGCCACAGAGTAAAATCAAAGCGTTCCAGATTTTGAATGGCCAATAATTTCTCAGGGACTTCGAGCTGTTTCAGCTGATAATAGTCCAAAAGTAAATGTCCTAAACCACCGTATATCGAGCCTACGTAGTTTTTTAGAACCAGCATTTTTTAATTCTTTTATTTTGTCGTATTTTGTCAATCATATTGAATATTTTGGTCAATATCTAGTCTTTTACTTAGCCTATATTGAAAAATAGACCAAGAGGTAAAAGATCATGTGGAAAGGTTTTCTGGCAGGACTCGTCGTTGCCAATGGATTTGAATGGTTTGCGCATAAATATGTGTTACATGGAATTCACCGCCAAGGACAGAGCCGCTATAGTCCGGTTCCAGAAAGCATGTGTTCGCATTGGGAACATCACCGCATTGTGCGTAAAACGGAATTTTCCGATTTCGGTTATGTAGAAGGACTGAACAACTGGCGTACCCGCAATGAAATTGCTTCTCTTGCCGTGGTTGCTACAGTCTTTGGATTGACGTTTTATCCTTTTTCCAAAGGGATGACGCTGGCCGTATTATATAGTGCAGGCAATTATTATTATCGGCATCGTCGTGCCCATCTGGAGCCAGAATGGGCCAAAAAAAAGCTGCCTTGGCATTATGATCATCACATGAATAGTAATCAGGATGCCAACTGGTGTGTGACCAAACCCTGGTTCGACTATCTGCTGGGTACCCGGGTGATTTCCTCCGCAGATTTACAGGAGCAGAACCCTTTAGGTATGGTATTGCCTGCACCGATCTCGAAAAAACTGAACTATTGGGCAGACCGTTATTTTCCAGCCAAGTGGGCAGAAACTCCGGCTAAAATTGCTAAAAATCCTGCGACCAATCACTTAAATAGGCCATTAAATCGCTAAAACCCGGTTCTTGTCGTGATTTGTCAATAAAATGCAGATGTATTGTCAATATTGTCCTTTTGATTTGGCCTATATTCACGGTTGTTGGTGAGTGAAGCCACATACTTATATGTTTTAGGTGTAATGAATTATTTTGAATACCAAGCGCTGTGGTCTAATCTTGGTTTTTACAGGGAGTCGCGAGACTCCTTTTTTTTTATTTAATTTTTACTTTTGAATATCGGTCAAAATAGAGCGATCTTGTTCATCCTCATACTGGGGTGAATATTGAAAGAAAATAACGTCCTTTATATTTAAGCTGCTCAGCACTGGAAAGCTTCGTGCTGTCCGGCGGCTATTGATCAATAACAATCCCTAAATATCATTTTGAACATACAAGTCCTTTTCTATTAACTCTTTTTTGTCGTGTTTGCTGTTCTGCTTTAATCCACAGAACGATGGATATACTTTTTCAAAGCAGTCATCATTAGAGCAAACCCGGATGTGCCACAGATGATGAGAGTATTTTCCAAATGATTTATTGCCTAGGCTTATCCTGTAGAAATAAAAAAGAGCATCGTTGTGATGCTCTTTTTTAAATAGGAATTCGTTTTTGAATTAAAGGCGCATTTCAATGCCTTGCGCTGCCATATAGGCTTTGGCTTCAGGAATGGTATGTTGACCAAAATGGAAAATTGACGCTGCCAGTACCGCATCAGCACCGCCATGAATAATCCCGTCTGCCAGATGTTGTAAATTTCCTACACCGCCAGAGGCAATAGTCGGTACAGTGACGCGGTCATTGATGGCACGCATCAGGGCGATGTCATAACCGGCTTTGGTGCCGTCGGCATCCATTGAGGTAATCAGGAGTTCACCTGCGCCGTAATTGGCCATTTGTTCTGCCCATTCCAAGGCATCAATGCCGGTCGGTTTGCGGCCGCCGTGGGTGAAAATTTCCCATTTATCTTCGCCGGTTTTTTTGGCATCAATGGCGACCACGATACATTGTGCGCCAAAACGTTGTGATGCTTCCTGGACAAATTCCGGATTAAATACTGCTGCCGAGTTGATGCTGACTTTATCTGCACCAGCATTGAGCAGCAAACGGATATCTTCGACTTTACGCACACCGCCACCGACCGTCAGGGGGACGAAAACCGATTCAGCCATACGTTCTACAGTACGGTAAGTGGTGTCGCGTCCATGATGTGTAGCGGTAATATCAAGGAAAGTAATTTCATCGGCACCTTGTTCGTTATAACGACGTGCGACCTCAACTGGGTCACCTGCATCACGAATATCAAGGAATTGAACACCCTTGACCACACGACCATTATCAACGTCGAGGCAAGGAATAATACGTTTAGCTAGCATAAATTTTTCCAATTATTACAGCCGATTATGAAACTCACCCACGCAAGCGCTACACCTTGGCAGATGGAAACGGTATTCTAGCAAAATTATGTAAGTTTTTTCGCAGGTTTTCTATGTCGGTTTATACCACTTTGACTTTAAAGGAAGTTCAGGATTTTGCAGCGCCCTACGGTTTAAAGGCGGTTGATCTGATTCCGATTCAAGGCGGTATTCAAAATACCAACTATTTTTTGGTCTGCGAAGACGCACACTATGTGCTAACGGTGTTTGAGGATATGGATGAACAGGCGGCAGGGGAACTTGTGCCTGTATTACAACATTTGGGCAAAGCAGGCTTGGCCGTTCCGGTGCCTTTATCGCATTCAGGCAAGGCTATTCACAGTATTAAAGATAAACCGGCACAGATTGCACCGCGCCTGTTGGGTGAGCATCCCATGCCATCGACCGTGGCACAAGTTGAAGCGATTGCTATTGCTCAGGCAAAAATGCATGTGGCATTGCAGGACTTCAAATTAGAACGTAATTTCGTGCGTGATCATGCGTATTGGCTGGCAGTGTCCCAAGAAATCAAACCAAGTTTAAGTCCGGCCGATAAAATGTTGCTCGGCAAGCTTTTAGGCCTGTATGACGCTTTAACAGCAGTCTATCCAGATCGTCCACGTGGCTTTATTCATTCCGATCTGTTCCGGGACAATACCTTATTTGAGGGTGATCAACTCAACGGTATTCTGGATTTTTATGAACTGAATAAAGATGAATTTTTATTTGATATCGCGATTACTTTAAATGACTTTTGCACCAACTATCCGGATGTCACTTTAAACGAAGAAAAAGCCATTGCCTTTTTAAATGCCTATGAAAGCGTCCGCCCCTTAACAGCAGATGAAAAATCATGTTTAGAGTTGTACTTGGCCATGGCCGCAGGACGTTTCTGGATGATGCGTTTACAGGTGGCACAGCGTAACGCGGCACTGGGTCGTACTGGCGAAGATATTTTGCAAAAAAATCCAGTCGAGATGCGTAATATGTTGATTGAGCGATTAAAATTCGTTACAGCTTAAATATTTAAAATTTATAAAGACAAAAGGACAGGGGATATGCGCGATCAGGGGCGTTTAGTAGAGTGGTTTGATGACAAGGGTTATGGCTTTATTCAGCCCAATGATTCGGCCAAAGATCGCGTATTTCTGCATATCAAGGACTTTACCAAGCAAGGTCCGCGTCCGATTGTCGGCTGTGCCTTAGATTACACGGTCATTTTAGATGAGCGCGGACGATACAAAGCACAGCAGGTCATGTATCTGAAAGCATCGCAAACCAAAACGTCTCAGGCTAAATTCAAACCCTCCAAGCAACAGCAGTCACAGAAATTACAACCGATGCAGATTGCCTGTGTGGTTTATATTCTGTTGCTGACCGCATTGACTTTGGGCGGTCTGCTCAGCGGACTGGTCTTGTTGCTGATCAGTTTGATGAATGCATTGAGTTACTGGTTGTATGCGCAGGACAAGGAAGCGGCGCAATCGGGTAAGCAACGTATTCCGGAAAATACCCTGCATCTGGTGGCTTTTTTAGGTGGTTGGCCAGCAGCCTGGTTAGCCCAGCAAAAACTGCGACATAAAACACAAAAACAACCGTTCCGGCAGATATATTTTTGTACTATAGCCTTTAACATCATTTTGATTATATGGCTAATTTCCCCATTTAACAGTTTAAATATTTAGGGGAAAGATCAGGAGGGGACGTGAACTATTCCATTGATAAAGACCCAAATCGCACACTGACTTTTGCACTGTACATTTTATATATTGTGGCCATTTTTAGTGCTGGCCTCTTGGCTGTCGTGGCGTTGATCATTAACTATGTCAAACGTCGCGATGTGCGTGGTTCAATTTTTGAAAGCCACTTCACCTGGCAGATCCGCAGTTTCTGGTGGTATCTGGTCTGGAATATCATTGCCTTTATTCCATTTTTGTTTCTGTTCTTTACTGGCGAAGATCCGAACCTGTTTGCAGGCGTGGCATTTGGCGCATCCGCTTTCTGTTTGTTAGTGGTGTTTCTGGCCTGGATCTGGATTGTGTATCGGGCGATTCGTGGCATCATGCGCTTGAATGACAATCGACCGATGTATAAATCCTAAATTTTATTGTAGAAAAAGCAGCCAAAGTGCTGCTTTTTTATGCCTCATGCAATAGAACGGATTCCATCTGTCTGCATAGGCTGAAAAAATTACCAACTCGCACCACTTTTATTCAAGCTTGCTCCATTTTAGGGAGCAATTCTTATCATCATTGAACATAATGACGAACATTGCTAAACATTTTTAATTTTATAAATTTACATTTTTAATATTTAAACTTTACTTTTTTGTTTTATAGATTTACTTTTTTAATAAATATAATTTACGTTTTTAATAAAATAAACTTACATTAATGTACATTTATTTTTTTAAATTTAACAGGTCAAATTATTTTATTGTCGGGCTCATTTTTAACTTAAGAATAAAAGCGACCACGACGGCGACGCATGCCTAAAACATGAATAGCACGCACCAGAACCGCATAAGAAACTGCATAACCAAAGCGCTGTTCAAATATTGGAACCAAATCACTAATATTTTGAAATTTTACAGATATTACAAACACTTGAAATTCATTCCAATCTTTAATATGGCCCGGTGCGCCGCGGTTTTTTACAGGTTTCTGGACCAAGTCGCCAGTTTCTTCTTCAAGGCGGATCCATGCATCCAGAGTCACCCGAGAGATGCCAAATTCTTTACAGACAGCCACCTTGTAATCGGTCTTTTTATACATCTGAATGGCTGCAATTCGAGTTTCTAAATTGTACTTTGGCATTTTCCATCCTCACTCAATTTATTTATATTTTTATTATATGGCATAGTCATTGCAATTGAACAAATAACGAAAATAAATAATGTTCAGGTGACATCAATGGAAAAAGCACAAGTTGCTTTCAAAAAAATGTCTTTGTGGCAGGTCGTGATCATTGGTGTGGCATATATGACCCCGATGGTTGTTTTTGATACCTTTGGGATTGTTTCCGGCATCACTGCGGGACGTGTTCCACTCGCGTATATCCTTGCCTTAGGTGCCATGCTGTTAACGGCATTCAGCTATGCGCGCTTTAGTCGCCAGACAGAAAAACCGGGCTCGGCGTATACTTATACGGCGGAATCTTGCGGGCCGAAAGCCGGTTTCTTTGTTGGCTGGTGTGCCTTAATGGATTATATATTGCTGCCGCTCGTGAATGCTTTACTGGCCGGGATCTATTTGGAAGCCCTGATTCCAGGCGTGCCATATTGGGTGTGGGTCTGTATCTTTATCGGTTTGGTGACCCTGATTAACTGTTTCCGCATTAATATCTTGGCGAACTTAAGCCTGATTTTTGTGGTGGCTCCCTTGATTTTAATGCTGCTGTTTATCTATCTGGTGATCAAGGGTATAGGTACGGAGCAAGGTTATCATTATGTCCTGACCATGACGCCATTATTGAACGGTGATAGCAGTATATTGCCGTTAATTGCCGGGGCATCAATTTTATGTTTCTCGTTTCTGGGCTTTGATGCCGTGACGACGATGTCACACGAAACTAAAGACCCGAAAAAAAATATTCCACGTGCTGTAATGCTGACCACGTTGACAGGCGGGGTGATTTTCTTCTCGGCATCGTGGTTTATCCAGTTGTATTTCCCCAGCAATGTCCGCTTTAACAACCCCGATGAAGCATTGCCTGAAATTGTGATGTATGTCGGTGGGGCACTGTTTCAGGCGGTGTTCCTCTGCGCGCAAATCATGAATACCTTTGCTTCAGGTTTGGCGACTCATGCCAGTGCCTCGCGTTTAATCCATATCATGGGACGTGACGGAATTTTCCATAAAGGCACATTCGGTCAAGTGCATAACAAGTTGGGTACACCACTTTATGCCGTGCTGTTCATTGGCTTAACTTCACTCCTCGCCATCAGCCTTGATCTTGCGACAGTGGTGAGTATGGTGAGTTTTGGTGCCCTGATTGCCTTTACTGCAGTGAATTTCTCGGTATTTGTAAAATTCTTTGTTCAGGACAAACAGCGTCAAGGCTTAAAAAATATCTTCCTTAACTTGGTTTTGCCCCTGTTTTCGGTGGGCGTGATGTTGGGTTTATGGATCAACCTGGAAATGTCAGCCTTGATCTGTGGCTGTATTTGGCTCGCAGTAGGTGTGCTGCTCTATATGTATAAGCGTTTGCGTAAACAGAATATTGTGATTAGTAGTGCTTACTAAGATCGAATCAATTGTATTGAAGTAATAGTGAGAAGATGAAATGAATAAGCCAAAATTTATTGAAGATGTCGAGTTTAAAGCCAGTATTAATACACAGAGTGGCAAAGAGTGGAACTGGATTAATCCCAAACATGGCAATTTCGAACATCCTGCCAATTACTATGAAAGCTCACTCGAAACTGGGCATGCGTTTCCAGGTTTAAATGCCGATCTTGAATGTGATGTGGTGGTGATTGGTGGTGGTTTATTGGGTGCTTCGACAGCACTCCATCTGTCTGAACATGGCATAGATACCATTTTGGTAGAAAAAAATCGCATTGGTGGCGCTGCTTCAGGACGTAATGGTGGACAGCTCACACCAGGGCTAGCGCGTTGGGAAGCGTCAGAAATGATTGAGCATTTCAGCTATGCAGATGCAAAAAAACTCTGGCACTTTAGCTCTACTGAAGCGATGTCTTTAATCGATGACATTGCAGCAAAATACCAACTTGAGCTACAGCATAAACGTGGACATATTACCGCAGCAGTGCATGAAGGGCACTTGGTTGGTTTAACTCAAGGAGCAGATGCACGTAAATTTTTAGGTGAAGACCACACCAAAATTGTCGGTGAGCATGAGCTGAAACAGCATATTGCTTCAGAGAATTATTGTGGTGGTCTAATTGACTCGCTGGGGGGACATATCCATCCACTCGCACTGAACCGTGGACTGGTTTATGGCTTCTGCCAAAACGGTGGACAGGTGTTTGAACAAACTGAAGTTGTGTCAGTAGAAGAGCGTGAAGATGGGATTTATGTCACGACCATAAGTGGCGTAATAAAAGCGCGTAAGAGTGTGGTCATGGGCGTACATCATGCTTCGTTTAAACTGCTGCAAAAGAACAATCGAACCACAATTCCATTTTATACTTATGTATGTACCACAGCGCCTTTAGAAGTAAATTTAAAAGAGCTATTGCCAACCGATGCGCCTGTCTACGACACCCAGTTCCAGATTGATTATTACCGGGGTGTGTCTCAAAACCGAATTTTATTTGGTGGTGAAGGGACAGGTTCGTGTTGGAGTCCTGAAAAAACCCATCAGTATTTGTTAGGTCGAATTCAGCATGTATTCCCACAATTAAAACAGGTTGAGCTGGATTTTGTCTGGAGTGGAACCACGGATCTGACCATAAATGGTGCAGCCGACAGCCGTAAATTTGGCCATAAATTCCCGATTTATGCCGTGCAAGGCTGGAGTGGGCATGGTGTGGCGCAAACGGTGCGTATCGGTAAAGCGATTGCAGATGATTTCTGTGGCAAGGCAGATGATTTCAATATGCTGACCACTATTCAGCATCAGGATATATTGTTTGGTCGCACACTTGCCCCTGTGGTGATTCCAATTGCCAAAACTGCCTATGGACTGGGAGCATTGGTAAATCCGGGCAAGATGGTGTCTTTCTAAAATTAAATATAAAAAATTCCCCTTTCTTAAAAGGGGAATTTAGGGGGATTAAAAATAGGAAATTAAGTGATTTATTCTTTTACTTTCCGCTTTAAAAACTTCGGTTTCCATTCACTGGCAATTACGCCCAGTACCACCATCAATCCGCCCAACAGTGCCAGTGCAGGTAGGCGTTCTCCTGCAAGTCGGCCAAAAAGTGCTGCCCATACCGGTTCACCGGCATAGATAATTGCTGCCTGTGATGGATCTACCCTACGTTGTGCCCAGTTCATGACCAGTTGAATCATCGCACTGGCAATGCCTAAACCGACTAAAATGCCTGCCAGATGCCAGTGAAATTCAGGTAGCTGAGATTCACCTAAAACAGGTGCAATCATAAAGCAGAACAAGGACGCAAAAATCAGTTGCAGCACTGTGACCCGGCGTACATTCACCTGCTCAGCAAAATAACTGATCAAAATAATCTCCAAGGCAATGGCAATGGAGCCAAGTAAAGTCAAAGTTTGTCCAAAACTGAGCTGAATTGCTGCAAAGCCATTACCAGTCAAAAACACTAACCCGATAAAGGCAAACAATGCCCCGATCCAGGTCATCACCTGTGGTTTTTGACCAAACAGCAGCCAGAGCAGGATTGGTACCAGTGGAACATACAAGGCGGTTAAAAAAGCAGACTCGCTGCTGCTAATCGTTTGCAATCCCACGGTTTGGGTGCCGTAACCGATGGCGATCATGATCCCAATCACCGCGCCGGCAATAATTTCCTTGAGGGTCATGCCTTTTAAAGATTTTAATGAGATCAGGGTCACGGCAATGGCGGCTGCAGCAAAACGCAGCCCAACAAACATAATCGGACTGCTAAAATTCAGCCCGTATTGTACGGTAATAAAACTGCCGCCCCAGATCAGGGTAATCAGAATTAAAGCAAGCTGCGGAAGTTTGGCTGCCAGAGCGGGAGAGCGAAAGCTGGAAATGAGGGTCGGCATGTCAGGAGATCGGAAAATAACAAATAAAAAAAGAGGTCCGAAGACCTCTTGTGCAGCAGGCTTAATTATAGCGCTTGTTGTTCATCTAACAATAACTGCGCTTCACGCAGGCTTAATGTACCTTCGTAAATGGCACGACCAGTAATGGCACCTAGAATGCCCGGCTGATCTTTCAGGTTACGGACGTCATCCATATTGGTTACGCCGCCTGAAGCAATCACAGGTAAACCTGAATATTGTGCCAGATTTACGGTTTGCTCAATATTCACACCCTGCATCATGCCATCACGGGCAATGTCAGTATAGACAATGCTGGATACGCCCGCATCGGCAAAACGCTTGGCCAGATCTGTCGCTTTGACATCCGTCACATTGGCCCAGCCATCGGTTGCCACCATGCCATTCATGGCATCAATGCCGACAATGATATGACCCGCGAATTTTTTGCATGCTTCTTCCACAAATTCAGGATCCTGAACTGCTTTGGTACCAATAATCACAAAAGATACGCCTGCTTGCAGATAATGCTCGATGGTTTCCATCGAACGGATACCGCCGCCAATCTGGATCGGTAAATCTGGCTGCGCTCTGGCAATGGCTTCAACCACTGGCTTATGGATAGGCGTACCTGCGAAAGCACCGTTTAAATCCACTAAATGCAAGCGGCGAGCGCCTTCATTTACCCAATGCTGTGCTGTTGCGACCGGATCGTCAGAAAATACGGTATCGTCTTCCATACGACCTTGTTTTAAACGGACACATTTGCCATCTTTCAGGTCAATTGCAGGGATGATCAGCATGCTTTCGCTCCTTGCTTAATCTTTAGAATGAATTTGAGTGAGTTCATCTTAGCAAATAAAGTCGAAATTTCTAACTCTTAAACAGTATCAATAAAGAAAACCTGTCCGAAGACAGGTCGCAGTCAGGTAATTTATTTTTATCCTTTTAATGATTCAGCGACTGCGCATACGATCTGCTTTATTTTCACTGTCACACTGATTAGACATAGCTATAAGTTTGAGACAGATGGTCTAGTGAATTGACTTGGCCCAGCTGCACTCCCAACTCATAAAGTCCCTGATTGACTGTACTGACAGTTTCACCCACTAAACCGACCACCGCACCTGCAACTGGCAGGCTGGTCGCGACGTCTGTGACCGGAACCAGGTCATTGAGCAGGGCATCCAGTGTGCCCGATACATCCTGAATTACACCGCCGACACTGGCGACCGGATTTTCTAGGGTATTGTTAATCAGCTCGAGTGGATTGATTGCTGCCACATATTGTCCGGTTTCATCAACCAGACCACTTAGATTGCTGCCAGTCTGCCCAACCGCGGTCACCACATCACCCAGGATCGGTAAGTTAGCCAATGGAGCAGTCAATGGAGCCGTAGCGGCAAGCACACTGTCCAGAATGTCAGATACACCCCCTAGACCCTGACCCAGCAGATCAGTCGTACCATTCAAGGCAGTATTAACACCGCCTGCTAAGTCTCCTGCAATCCACTGGTCCGAGATGGCATGTACACCTGCACTGACGCCACTGACCAGACCAGTGCTGACATTCAGGACGGTCGATAGCAGATCTCCGACAACGGGCAGTGCACCGAGCTGAGCGCTAAGAGGCGCAGTTAGATCCGATACGGTTGATACCACTTCATCTACCACGGTGATCACCGTTTTAGTCAGCACACCCAGTGCTGTCGTAATCCCTTGCAGTGCCAGACTCAGCACGCCACTGATTTTTTCATTCAATAAACTGAACATGTGTATTAACCCTCTAGAACATGCACATCCTGATCGGATGATGAATAAGATGGCTCATGTTTTAGCAAATTTTTTAATAAAAAACAGAACGGAGAAACTGCAAATAGATCATGAAAAATAAAGAAATTATAAAAAGTTGAATATATTCAAATTGCTAAGTTTGAAAATGGTTATTGTTTTAAAATGTAAATAAAATCAGTAAATTAATTTGAATTTTATGGTGCTTTTTGAGATTTTATGCCTCAAGATTGGGCATGATTCTATCTGAAGTTAAGTTCCAAGTTAAAGAGACGCTGAAAGTTGCTAAATACACTTGGAATGGGTATTTAAGCAGTCTTAATATTGCCAAATTTTGGGGCAGAATCTGATTTACACAAAGTTACATTGTTGCAGTGTGCTGAAGACATTAAAGCCTTGACGAAGGGCGTAGACGTAATTTCAGTGATGTATTCGGAATCTCTTTGGGGAGTAGATTTCGGCGCAGCAATTCTTCAAATACCAACACTGGCGCATAGGCATCTGCAGCTGCATAGTCAATCTGGGCTGCACTTAAGTTTTTGCTGGCCCAATTGGAAGTGCTAATCCGTTTCGATTTAGGAAAATTTAGTCCAAATAACAGGGCGATGGCATTTTTCAGTCCGACCGGATTTTTTAGACCAAAATGACCGAAGCATTTCGACAGCTCAATCACGCTATTCAGTTCTATACCTCGTTTACGAAACAGATGCGCATCATTTTTCAGGCCAAAACCAACCTTGATCTGATCACGATTGGCAAAAATTGGTGCAAGAAAAGCCCAGATGGCCGGGTTCATTTGAAATAAATAGGCTTTGTCTAGAGTGGCCAGCTGAATCAGATGTGGCCCGGTAGAGATTTCACCGACTTTAAAGGTCGGTTTGGATTCAGAATCAAAGCCAAATAATGCGCAGCTTTTCAGCTCCTGTTCAACAGCCAGACATTGTTCCAGACTATGAATAAGTTGAATCTGCGGCATGGGAAGATTTTGAAATACAGGAAAGGCCTGAATCTGTTCTTTGCTCGGCAGTATTGTCGGCTGGAGCGCTTCCATAATTATCAATAGTTCACTGGGCTTGGGCACTCAGCTTAATTACTTTTCTACGTTTAAGCAAAAATAAAGCCTAGATTGACCAGCGGAATGAGGATCAGGAGCGACAAGGTCATCAGCATGTTCCAGCCAGATAAGACAGGCGGTCAAAACATCCATTTGGGCTTAAGGCTGATTCACGAGTGTGAGAGTATTGATACATTATTTTATTCCCATATGCTTTAATTATTGTTTAAATATAAGGGCTTGACTAAGCAGAATAATAATTCTAGTGACTAAAAAATAGTCATGATTCTGGTGGTAGATTAATCTGAACGAATAAAAAAGCCCGCAATCTGCGAGCTTTTTAAGTGAAAGGAAAATCAGATTTTCCAGTCCACAAAGTTTTTCAGTAATTGCAAACCTGCGGTATGGCTCTTTTCCGGATGGAACTGAGTCGCGAACAGGTTTTCTTGATGAATCGCGGTACAGAACTCGATGCCATAGGTACAACTGGCAGCCACCAGCTCTGAATCTTGTGGCTCGACATAGTAGCTATGTACAAAGTAGAACCGCGCATCCTGTTCAATATTGTTCCACATCGGATGGTCTGGATTGGCCTGATGTACCTGATTCCAGCCCATATGTGGCACTTTTAGACCGGCCATTTCCGGGAAATGCTTGACCGCACCTTTGAAAATACCCAGCGCATTTGTGCCACCATTCTCTTCAGAATGCTGCATCAAGGCCTGCATACCGACACAGATTGCCAGTACCGGTTTGTTAAACACGGCATTGCGTACCACTTCATCGATACCTGCTTCATGCATGCCTTGCATACAGTCACGCATGGCGCCCACACCCGGAAAGACAATTTTGTCTGCTTGCGCAATCAGTTTGGGATCATTGGTCACATCAACCGTGGCACCGACATGTTCGAGTGCTTTTGCCGCAGAGTGCAAATTTCCCATGCCATAATCAAGAAGGGCAATACGGGTCATTACAGCGTTCCTTTGGTTGAAGCGACCATGTTCGCAGCACGCGGATCCACTTCACAGGCCATACGCAGCGCACGCGCAAAAGCTTTAAATACGCTTTCGATCTGGTGATGGCTGTTTTTGCCTTTCAGGTTGTCGATATGCACGGTCATCAATGAATGATTGACAAAGCCCTGGAAGAATTCAGAGAATAAATCCACATCAAAACGGCCGATCATGGCACGGGTAAATGGAATATCCATAAACAGGCCTGGACGACCAGACAGATCCACCACAACACGGCTTAAAGATTCATCGAGTGGTGCATAAAAGTGACCGTAGCGTTTCAGGCCTTTTTTATCACCCAGCGCTTGTGCAAAAGCCTGACCCAAGGTAATACCACAGTCTTCTACGGTATGATGGTCATCAATTTCCAGATCACCTTCACAATGAATATCAATATCAAACAAACCATGACGCTTGATTTGATCAATCATATGGTCTAAAAATGGAATACCCGTGTTTAAGGTGCCTTGACCAGTACCGTCGAGATTCAAACGAACTCGAATTTTGGTTTCGTTGGTATTTCTTACCACTTCACTGATACGATCTGTCATAGACACGTTCCTCAAATACGTCAAAATGATTGATGTAGAAAATATTTTCGCCGTGACGACGTCACCGCATATTAGATTGCTCAGGAGGGTTTATCAATGCCTATTACCGTACATGCTTATACTTCTTTAGAAAATGATGAAGTGCGCAGCCAGCTTGAGCGACTGTATGACACTAGCCCTGAATTTAGCGATGGGGCAGATGCCATGGAACAACTAGAGCAAAACCTTACACAGTATACCTCAGTTTATAGTGCAGAATTTAATACCAAGATTATCGGGGCAATCTGGTGCACCGGACAGGGAGAAAGCCGGATTCTGGAAAATATCGTGGTGCATCCGGCCAACCGCGGGCGTGGCGTTGCAGAAAGGCTGGTCAGTGAAGTCTGCCGCATGGAAGAAGAAAAAGGGGTCAAGAATTTTGTGCCGGGGTGTGGTGCCATCCATCGTTGTCTGGCCAATCTGGAAAAAATCTAAAAATAGATCAAGCAATCGCAGCCTTTGGGCTGCTTTTTTTGTAACTAAGACCGCAGATTTGTTTTATTAGTGAAGTCTTTGGTAAAAACTGTTTAATTTATGACTCAAATTGATGCGATTTGATGGAAAAGTAAACATTTGATGAAAATTATTCTCTGCGCTCTTGACGATTTAAAGCTGAAACTGTTTAATACGCGACATCGGCGTGATAGCTCAGTAGGTAGAGCAACGGATTGAAAATCCGTGTGTCCCCAGTTCGATCCTGGGTCTCGCCACCATATTTTAAAACATTTTAAAGTTTTCAATCCCTGATCCCATCAGGGATTTTTTTTAGACCAAAATTCAGTCATTCAATTATTTTTTTTATAATTTTGATTGACTAATGCAGCCAGATACGGCTTAATACACCGCATCGGCGTGATAGCTCAGTAGGTAGAGCAACGGATTGAAAATCCGTGTGTCCCCAGTTCGATCCTGGGTCTCGCCACCATATTCAAAAAATCCTCAAACCATGTTTGGGGATTTTTTTTTGCCTGTAATGTTTGCCTACAACAAAATCAGATCAGAATTAAATCTATATTTTCTTATTGTTCCTGCCGTATTTTTTTTCTATTTTTTATCCTGTTTATTCATGATTGACCGTTTATCAAACTTAACAATAGGCGCTTGTATTACTTGTAAGCTTTCAATCTGAAGCTTTCCTATTGTCCAAATGAGGGCTAAATCATGAATCTCCTAAAGCCGAGCATACTGGGCCTGGTCACGGCCTGTGCTGCCTTTACACTGCCGATATCCAGCCATGCTGCACCTGCCACTGTGTCTGATCCGGTGGTATTGCCGACACTCACTGTCATGGCCGAACCGGAACTGCGCGCCGTGACTGAAAAAATGATGCCTTATCAGGAACAGAACAGCCAACTTAAGGCCCTGCAAATGCGTCTGATGAAAATCGAACGTGATATTCAGGCCTATAGCGTAGATGGCGACATTGCTGCGAATATTGATGTAATGCGGTCGCCGGTCGCCCCCGATCTGGATAGTCTGCCTGTGGTATTTCGTGAATATGTACTGGCAATAGCACAGGGTTTACAGTCTTCAGACCCAAGAAATGGTGTGTATATCTTGCTGCAACCCTTTGGTATTAACAGGGATGCCACCAACGTGCAAATCGTACGTGAACAATTTGACCCAAATCGACTCAGCCTGAGCTTGCCATTTGATTCCAGATAATCGTTGTTGACAGCCTGAAGGCTTGGGTCTGCAGGATCAGCCAGCAGAAGATTTCGGATTAAATTACTTTCCGGGCACGATGATTCTTGCCTGAGCATGCCATATGAGCGGTCAAACCAAATCTCTTGAATTGTGTCTAAAAAATAAGCATAGTGTGTATTATCAATAAGATCTGACCGACAGAGCTGGAGCGTGTACATGCCGCGTGTTTTTATGATATTAGCCGCTGTTACGCTGGCAATTTTTATTGGACTGTTTTATCAAAATTCTGTCCAGCAAAAACATCAGGCCGAGTTGCTCGAGTATGAAACCGTGCTGGAAGAAAAAACCCAGAGCATTGTAAGGCAAGCACAGGACTGGTCTAAACCGATTCAGCTTGAGCTTGAGGATGATCGTCTGGATGGGGACTATGCCATCATGGCCGAATTTATGCTGGGTCAACTACGGGACAGTGCCGAGGAGCGCAATCAGTATCTACGCGACCTGAAAGCGGCCAACTGGCAGAATTTTCTGGATATTGACCGTCTGGCCAAGGATCAGGCACAAGACTATAAAGAAACCGAAGCCATGCTCAAGCAAGTGCATCAAATTGTGAACAGCTATCAGCAGCAAATTCAGCAGCGTGATGCCGAGCTGATCAATAAGGCACAGCAACTGGATATTAAAAACCGTTATCGCCAGCAGCTGACCGCGAACCTGCAAGCCGATCAACAGCAAAGTAATGCCCATGCGATCTTTGAGATTGAGAAACAAAGTCTGGCCAAGGCAGATGCCTTATTTGCCGTATTGAAAAAGCATAAATGGCAAAAGAAAAATAAAACTTTCATGTTTTATGAAGATAAAGCAGTGAAAGAGTTTAATGCGCTGTATAAAGAAATATTAAATCTGAATAAACAGATGCAACAGATTGCGACAGCAAACCAGAAAGCGGTTGAAAACAAGTTATAATCCTGTAGGCGATCACAGGATTGCCACATGACTGTCATCTGCTGTTCAAACTTAGTGCTTAAATTGAATGTGTCGCACAGATCACGACATAACATTTAAGCAGGTGAGTCATGCAAACAATTCAGGTTTTTGCTGATATTCAGCAGGTGTACGGTGAGTTTGTCGCAAATAAAACATGTCCAAAATTACAAAGTCTGAATAATGAGGGCAGGAGCCGATTTTTCTTGAATCAATATTTCAAGCTGATCGAGGACTGGCACTATACCGAACAGATTGTGATTCAGTTTAATCAGCAATATTTCAGTCTGGATCTGGAAGGCGCGCCGGATTTTATGGATCAGGAAAATTATATGCGCTGGCTACAATCAGAACTACTGCATTAATCCAGTCACCCTATTCATTCTCTGGCTAAACTCAAGCTGTCGATCGAGGCAGCTTTTTTATTTTCCAGATTTGGTCTGCATCTTGCTGCTGTATTGGCACAGCGTAAATAAGCGCTGATTCCAATTCCGGCCTGAACCAGCTATGCTGAAATGAATAAAACCGTCGCTATAAGCATGACAGGCGGCGCATGCATGAGATGGAGGGCGATATTGATGCAAGAACTGATTTGTTATAAGCAACTTCCGGTCTGGACAGAAAAGAGTATTCCTCAGGGCTTCAAGAATCAGCACAATACCAAAGCAGGGACTTGGGCCAAACTGACGTTACTTAAAGGTGAGTTGCGTTTTGCCATGCTGGAAGCATCCGGTGCGGTGCAATCTGAACATGTATTTACACCAGAACAGCAACCGCCATTTATTGAACCTGAGGCTTGGCACAAGATTGTTTCTGCCAGCGAGGATGTCGAATGCCAGCTGCGTTTTTATTGCCGGCCTGAAGATTACTTCATCAAAAAATATCAGTTGAATCCTACCCATTCTGAAGTACTGGCTGCCATGCCCTATTTAAAGGGTGGCCGTGCGCTGGACGTCGGTTGCGGTACAGGACGTAATGCGCTGTATTTAAGTCAGAACGGTTTTAATGTCGATGCTTGGGATGTCAATGAAAACAGTTTGCAGACCTTAAGACAGATTGTGCAGACGGAGCACATTGACCACTTGCAGATCCAGCGCCGTGATCTCAACACAGATACCAGTATTACAGGCCAGTATGACTTCATTTGCTGCACCGTGGTGATGATGTTCCTCGAGGCCAAAACCATTGCACCCTTGATTGCGCAGATGCAGCAGGCCACCGTGCCGGGTGGTTATAACCTGATTGTCTGTGCGATGGATACGCCAGAGATTCCGGTACAGCCCGATTTTCCATTTAGCTTTAAGCCGGGCGAGTTACGGGCTTATTATGAGGACTGGAAGATTGTGAAATACAATGAAAATATTGGTGAGCTGCATCGGGTGGATGCACAAGGCCAACGGATTAAACAGCATTTTGCGACCATGTTAGCGCAAAAGGTCGAATAAGTGCTTTAAGCTGCTGTTAAACTCTTGAATTAAAATGAGAGTGTTCAAAACAAAAAAAGATGTCGTAATGACATCTTTTTTATGCTTTTAAAAAGCTTAAGCCGCTTTTTTAAACCAAGAGAACCAGCCTTTTTTCTCAGCTTTTACTTCTGCTTGAGCAGCTTCGGCTTTCTCAGTAGTCGCGTCTTTTACTTCAGCAGCAGTTTCAACAGTTGCGTCTTTTGCTTCTGCTACTTCTGTTTTTGCAGCTTCAACTTGTTGTTCTGCGGTTGCTTGTGCAGTTTCTACTTGAGCAGTTGTTTCAGCTTTTACTGTTTCAACTTTCGCTTCAGTTACTTGTTTTGCATCTGTAGCAGTGGCTTGAGCAGCTTCAACTTTTGCTTGCACAGGCGCAACCGCTTCTGTAGCAACAGTTTGAACTGTAGTGGTTGTAGCAGCAGGTGCTACTTGAGCTTCAGTTGCCATTGCAGATGCAGAAGTTGCTACGATTGCAGTCGCAAGCATTGTTTTAAGCATGTTCATATAAACCCCTTAAGGAAGTAGGAAAAAAGAGGCTTGATCATACACAGATAAAATTTAAGCGATTCATAATTAAGATTTTAATGGTGGAAAAATAAACCAATTTTACAAAGGGATAACATTCTAGTTTAAATAAAAAAGCTCCGAAGAGCTTTAACTAATGACATAAAGCTTTGGTCGAGGTTTAGATTCTTCATATTTAATTAAAGAATCAAATGTTAGTTCATTAAAGTCTTTTTCAGATATACGAATTTCATCGAGCATTTTCTGCTTACTAAATTTTGGATCTGAAGCTAATGTTAAAATTAATTTAGGAAGCATTACGCTTTCATCACGGTGAGTTTCGTTAGGCTCATTAATGTGATAACCTAAGGTATTAATTTTCATAGAGTTAATTCGATAAAACCAATCTGTTATACGTTGCAATTTATGCGATTTATAATTTATAGCCTTTAAACATGTTCGCCATACTTTCTTATAGTCGATCATATTTTCAATCGTTAAATAAGAAGGAACTGTACTTAAAAAACCTTCAGTAGGCATTAAAAATTCTGAAGCAAACTTATCTGCTTCAGTTTCTAAAATACGATTGTCTACTTCATTGCGGACATATTTATTATGTGTGTGCATAACGGTGTGGCCTAATTCATGCGCACAATCGAATCTTACCCGTTCGGCAGATTTTGTATCATTCAAAAAAATAAACGGTGAGCCTGATTCATCATCAAAAAAAGAAAGGGCATCAATTTCTTTTTTTTGTATAAAAAACCCCGCACTAAGCGGGGTTTCTTTTTATCTCGGTATTTAAGAATTAAACACGTTCGATAATGGTCGCAATACCTTGACCCAAACCAATACACATGGTCGCAAGACCAATTTGCGTATCTTGCTGTTCCATCACGTTAAGCAGAGACGTGGTAATACGCGCACCAGAACAACCGAGTGGGTGACCCAACGCAATCGCACCACCGTTATGGTTCACGATGTCTTGCTTGTCATAAATGCCTAAGCCCTTAAGAACAGACAGACCTTGTGCAGCAAAGGCTTCGTTCAATTCAAAAGTCTGAATATCAGAAATGGCAAGGCCAGCACGTTTCAAGGCTTTTTGCGTTGCCGGAACCGGGCCGTAACCCATGATCGCAGCATCACAACCTGCAACTGCCATAGAGCGGATCACGGCACGTGGCTTAAGACCTAAGGCTTGTGCACGCTCATAAGACATGAGCAACATTGCAGAAGCACCATCAGACAAGGCTGAAGAGGTTGCCGCAGTCACTGTACCGCCTTTCGGATCGAACACTGGACGTAAAGCACGGAATGATTCGATGTTGGCATCCGGACGGATCACTTCATCGATATCACATAGAACTTTATAGCCATCAGCGTTGTGACCTTCAATACCTACAATCTCGTTCTGGAACAGACCATTTTCAGTCGCAGCCCAGGCACGACGATGAGATTCCACACCAAAGGCATCCTGTTCTTCACGGCTAATGCCATTCATACGACCCAGCATTTCAGCGGTTAAGCCCATCATGTTCGATGCTTTGGCATAATGCTTAGACGCTTCCGGGTTCAGGTCGATACCATGCATCATGCCCACATGGCCCATGTGCTCTACACCACCAATGATGAAGATATCACCCTGGTTGGTGGCAATTTGCGCTGCCGCAGTATGAATTGCCTGCATAGACGAACCACACAAACGGTTCACGGTTTGACCTGCCACAGTTTTCGGCAAGTCTGCCAGTAATGCGATATTACGGGCAATGTTCATCCCTTGTTCCAGAGTCTGGTTGACACAGCCCCAGATCACATCTTCAACTTCATTCGGGTCGAATTCGTTACGTACCATCAGGGCACGGACAAGTTCAGCAGACAGGCTGTCCGCACGTACATTGCGGAACATACCGTTTTTGGTTTTACCCATTGCTGAACGTACGCCATCGACGATGACAACGTCACGTGGATTTAAAGTAGCCATTCACGTTGCTCCTTAACCGTAGAATTTTTTGTTGTTAGCAGCCATTTCACGCAACATTTCTGGCGCTTCATAAGCTTTACCAAGGTGCGCATACTTATTGCAAAGCGCAACATACTCAGCTACACCGGTTTGATCGATGTAACGGCATGGACCACCACGGAATGGAGGGAAACCGACACCCATGATCATTGCCATATCTGCTTCAGAAGCAGTCGCGACAATGTTGTCTTCCAGGCAACGAACCGTTTCGTTACAGAAAGCCAGCATCATACGGTCAATGATTTCCTGAGCGTCAAATTCACGTTTTTCCACAGTTGCAACAGAGGCCACAAGCTCATATGCAGTTGGATCAACCACTTTGGCTTTTTTGCCTTTACGGTCAAGCTCATACTTGTAGAAACCCACGTCGTTCTTTTGACCCAGACGTTTGTTCTCATACATGGTTTGAATCGAACCTTTGAAGTCCGGTTTCATACGATCCGGGAAGCCTTCAGCCATCACTTCTGCACCATGCACGCCAGTATCAATACCGACAACGTCCATCAGGTAAGCAGGGCCCATCGGCCAGCCGAATTTTTCCATCACTTTATCGATTTGCTGGAAATCAGCACCATCTTTAAGCAATAGGTCAAATGCACCGAAGTAAGGGAACAATACGCGGTTGACCAGGAAGCCCGGGCAGTCATTCACCACGATTGGTGTTTTACCCATTTTCTGAGCAAGTACCACAGTCGTTGCAATGGCTTCGTCAGAGGTCTTCGCGCCACGGATCACTTCAACCAAAGGCATCATATGTACCGGGTTAAAGAAGTGCATCCCCACGAAGTTCTCAGGACGTTGCAGGCTTTCAGCCAGACGCGTGATCGAAATCGTAGACGTATTTGAAGCAATGATGGTGTTCTCACGTACTGATTTTTCAGTATCAGCAAGTACAGCAGCTTTGATTTTAGGGTTTTCAGTTACCGCTTCAATCACGATATCCACTTCTTTAAACTCTTCCAGGCTTAAAGTCGGACGGATACGTGCAAGCGTTTCACCCATTTTTGCTGGTGTCATTTTTTTGCGTTCAACCTGTTTGGTCAACAGTTTGTTCGCTTCAGACATACCCAATGCAAGCTGTGGATTACCAATATCTTTCATAATAATTGGTGTGCCTTTGCTCGCCGCCTGATAAGCAATACCACCACCCATGATACCTGCGCCTAGAACAGCCGCCTGGTTCACTGGATGCGCACCTTTTTCATAGCGCTTCGAGGTTTTTTTCACGATCTGGTCATTCAGGAACAAACCGATCAAGGCACCTGCTTGTGGTGTGACTGCTGCTTTAGCAAAACCTTCAGCTTCCGCTTTCAGCGCGTCATCACGATGCAGGCTCGCACCCGCTTGAAGAGAATCAAGCAGTAATTTTGGTGCAGGGTATTGAGCTGGATTAGCTTTTGCCAGAACCATGCCTTTCGATGAGTTAAACGCCATCATCTGTTCGATCGGGCTGAGTTTAACTGGATCGAGTTTTTCCTGACGCTTGGTTTTCCAGTCTAAACGGCCATGAATCGCCTGTTTTACCAGATCAAGTGCAGCATCTTGTAGCTTGTCAGCAGGAACGACAGCATCGACTGCGCCGTCTTTCAGTGCAGCAGCTGGCTTCTTAGGATTGGCCATTGCCATCCATTCTACCGCGTTGTCGATACCGATTAGACGGCTTAAACGCACTGTACCACCGAAGCCCGGGAAGATACCCAGCTTGATTTCAGGTAGGCCCACTTGTGCCTGTTCTGACATGACACGGTAGTCACACACCAGGCACATTTCGAAACCGCCACCCAGTGCCATGCCATTAATTGCAGCCACTTTAGGAATGTCGAGGTCTTCGAAGCTGTTAAAAATTTCATGTACTGGCATTGCCCAGTCAACAATCGCTTGTTCACCCTGAGCAAAGTTGTCGCCGAATTCAGTGATATCAGCACCTACAATAAATGTAGATTTGCCTGAAGTCACAATCAGACCTTGAATATCGGCATGGGAGACGGCTTCGATAGCAGCCTTGAAATCTTCAATCGTTGCACGGTTGAATTTGTTAACGGACTCACCTTGTAAGTCAAAGCGGAATTCTGCAATCCCGTCCTCAAGCATTTGGACGGTAATGGCATTGCCAGCGTGGATCATGCCCTGATCTCCTTTATTTTGGAGGACTTCTAAGTTGATGTTGTGAAGCAAGTGCGCATGTCCCGCGCACTTTTTGACTTCGCTAATCTTACGATAACTATATCCAAAAAGAACATAACAAGTTGTATCAAGCCGTGACGCAAGGGTCATCAATTTTTGCCGAATCGATTCCATCTGCGCTGTATTTTTGTTGCCGTTTTTGACCACAGCCTGAACTAAAGATTCTGTTTCAATTCATTATTTTTTATCGATTAGCCTGATTGATATGGAGCAGGGTGGACAATATTCAAGGGCAGGCTTTGCTGCTATTTGGTCAATTCAGTCAATTATCGCCCTGTGGAACAAGGAAAATCAGGGCTGAATCTCGCTCAGTACAGGGCGTGCAGGCATGTATAGATATTTTCGGATCAGCCTCAATAAAACTGTAGTTGATTGCTTTAGTCGAGGGTTTTCTGAGGATTTCAGCCCCAGCATGCCTATGTTGATGCTAGGCCTGAAATAACAGTGCTTCTGTTGAATATGACCTCTGTCATCTGGCACAGAATTGTTTATGATGATCAGGCACATAGATATGGGGATCTCGATGCAGGTATTTCGTTCCAAAAAAGACTGGTGGCTGGTCGCTTTTCTGATCTGTATGAGTGGCCTGTTACTGCAACTGCTGCTGACCATGCAGGCCAAAGGCACCCTGCAGCAATATCCACTGCACACCGCCATCTACATTCTGACCATTATTATTCTGTGGTGGCCGCTGTGGAGTACGCGCTATATGGTGGAAAATGGAGTGTTGAGCATTAAAAGCCTGTGGTTGAGCTGGCAGATTCCGTTGAGCGCCATCCAGTCCATTCAGCCGACGGATCATTCCATTATTGCACCGGCCTTGTCCTTAAAGCGTCTGCGGATTGACTATAGGGAAGACGGCATGCAGAAATTTGTATTGGTTTCACCTAAAGATCCGACCGCTTTTAGACAAGCGATTCAAGCAAATAAAACGGATATTGAGTCTGCATGATTTAAGCTTTTGCTTGCTCAGGCAGAACCACAAATTGTCCATCGACACAGTCCAGATGCAGACTGAACTGCTCGGGCTGGCTTAAAAAATACAGCGCCAGAACCGGTTCCAGTTCAGTACGCAGCTTGCGGCCCAAATGCCGGGCGCCGTAACGAATATCATAGCCCTGATAGAAATAGGCTTTGGCTGCATCCGATAAATGTACCTGTCGGTTTTGATGCTGTAGGCATTTATTGAGTTTTTCCAGTTCGATTTCGACCAGACGCGGCAGGGCATCATGCTGTACCGCCTGATAATGCAGGCTGCGGTCAATCCGGTTTAAAAATTCAGGATCGAATTTACGCTGCATGACTTTTTCAATAATACGCTGGGTGGGTACATGTTTCAGGCACAGTGCCTGCATTTGCTGTGGCAGGTAGCTGAGTTTCTCCAGATATTGCTGTGCGGCCTGTGCGCCGACATTACTGGTCATAAAGATCATGCAGTTACGGAAATCAATAGTTTTGGTTCCGGCTGTCAGGGTCAATCTTCCAGTATCCAGCACATTCATCAAACTACGAATCACTTCGTTACTGGCTTTTTCCAGTTCATCAAACAGCATGATGCCGGGACGGGTATGACTGCCGGCAATCGCCGTTTCATCAAACAGGCTATGCCCTTCTTTAGAACCGACATAACCTGGCGGCGCACCGGTGAGTGCCGCGGCATAATGTTCCTGTGCCAGGGTATTCATGTCAATCCGGCAGAAAGCATCCGGACGACCATAAATCGCTTCGGCAATCAGACGCACGGTTTCAGTTTTACCCACGCCGGTTGGGCCGAGCATCAAGGTGACCGAGAGTGGACGCTCCGGACTGGAGAAATCGGCCTTGACCACATGCAGCATTTTTTCAATTTCATTCAGTGCGGCATCCTGTCCAATCATCCGTTCACGCAGCAATTGCATCACGTGATTCGGCTCGAAATGAAAACGCGGTTTGCCAATCCGGCGATCACGCTCAGATGGGTGATGGGTGGAGCTGGATGGTTGAACAATATGGATGCCCGATTGCTGCATGGTCATGCGAATCATCTCAAAACTAGACCCTTCGAGCATAGCAAAGTTAAAGGTTGAAATTTAGAGCTTTTAGCAATCAGATCATGCGGAGAAAGCTATAGATTGCAAAGATGGCTGAGCTATAGTTTTAAATTGGGTGTCAAGTTGAGGGGAATTTTGTGTTTTCGCTTGAAAATAACCGAATAATCATCACATATATCTGCAGATTGCATGTAAAAAATAGGCTTTAGGTGAACGAAAACGCACGTCCTCATATCGAGAAAATTCTGGCCAATATGACCAGCCTGCCCGGGGTCTACCGGATGTATGGCAAAGACGGCGAACTGTTGTATGTGGGGAAAGCCAAAAATCTAAAAAACCGGGTCTCCAGCTATTTTGTCAAAACGCTGGATCATCCCAAAACCCAGGCCTTGGTGGCGCGGATTTATGATATTCAGACCTTGGTGGTGCGCTCTGAAACCGAAGCCTTGTTGCTGGAACAGAACCTGATCAAGCTGCATCATCCGCCGTATAACATTATGCTGCGCGATGATAAATCTTATGTCTATATCTTTGTTTCCGCAGATAAACCTTATCCACGACTGGCCAGTGGGCGCGGCAAGGGCAAGCATCAGGTCGGCAAGTTTTTTGGGCCTTATCCGAGTGCCTATACCGCCCGGGATACCTTGGTGGTGCTGCAAAAACTGTTTAATGTGCGTTCCTGTGAAAACAGCTTTTTTGCCAACCGAACCCGTCCTTGTCTGCAATACCAGATCAAGCGCTGTTCTGCGCCCTGTGTCGGATTTATCTCTCCGGAAGACTACAAAGCAGATGTGGATAACTCGATTCGCTTTTTGCAGGGCGATACCAAGGAGCTGAATCAGGAACTGATCGCAAAAATGGAAGCGGCAGCCGAAGCTCTGGAATTTGAAAAAGCCGTGTTCTATCGCGATCGGATGGCACTGTTAAGAGATGTGCAGTCACAGCAGGCGATTTATAAGCTCAAAGGCGAAGCCGATATCCTGTCTATTGCTTATCAGGCCGGGGTGACCTGTGTGCAGATCATGCATGTGCGCAACGGTAAAATGCTCGGCGGAAAAAGCTATTTCCCGGATATGCTCAGTGATGATCTAGGGCAGATGCTTGCCGATTTTATTGCCAATTTCTATTTTCAGGTGGCGGATGAAATTCCGGCCGAGCTGATTGTCAATGTCGAAGTGGCCGATCGCAAGGAACTGGAAGCTGCCTTGTCGCAGCATTTTGACAAGAAAATCCAGATCAAGTCCAAGGTACGAGAAACCCGCGCGGAATGGCTGGAACTGGCACAAATGAATGTACAGCATGCGATTCAGGGCAAGCTGGCCAATCATTTTGAGCTGAATGACCGTTTCCATCAGCTGGAACAGGTGGTCGGCCGCCCGGTGGACCGGATCGAATGTTTTGATATTTCGCATACCATGGGTGAAGACACTATCGCGTCTTGTGTGGTATTTGATAGTGGTGGGGTACGTAAACGTGATTATCGTCAGTTTTCCATCCATGACATTCAGGCGGGCGATGACTATGCCGCCATGCGTCAGGCTTTGACCCGTCGTTATAAAAAAGCCATGCTGCCAGATTTACTCCTGATTGATGGCGGCAAGGGGCAACTGCATATGGCGATGGAAGTGATGCAGGAACTGGGGCTGGAGGCCTTTATGGTCGGTGTGTCCAAAGGCGAGGGGCGTAAACCCGGTCTGGAAACCCTGCACTTTACCGATGGTCGCAAGATTCAGTTGCCAGAAGATCATAAGGCACTCCATTTGATTCAGCAGGTGCGGGATGAAGCGCATCGCTTTGCGATTACCAAGCACCGCGCCAAACGCGATAAAAAACGCGGTTCATCGGTACTAGAAGTCATTCCGGGCCTTGGGCCAAAACGCCGTCGTGACCTGTTGACCCATTTTGGCGGGATTCAGGGCGTACTGAAAGCCTCAGAAAGAGATCTGCAACTGGTGCCGGGATTGGGTTCAGTCATGGCACGGATGATCTATAAAGTGCTGCATGAATAATTATCAAGCCCAATGCAAGGGCAAAAGAGCACATTGACGCACGGGTCATTGATCATTCACAGCAGAGCAAGCTTGACTCAATATACTGAGGATCAAGACTCACTGAGGGATCAACATGTCTTTGCAGGCGCTTTATGCACAAATTTCCGAACAGGAATGGGTGGAATTTCCATCAGGGTGGTTACAGGGGCGCACCCTGTATGGTGGTCTGGCTGCAGCAATGATGATGCAAAAAGCGGTTATTCAGATCAATAATCCGGCCAAACATCTGCTCAGTTGCAGCGTCACCTTTGTTGGGCCGATCCAACAGGCGAAAGTGCGACTGAGTGCTGAAATTTTGCGGGAAGGTAAGTCGGTCACCACCATCGAAGTACGTCTATGGCAAGACGAGGTAGTACAAAGTATTCTGATTGCCAGTTTTGGTATCTCGCGTGACTCGGAAATTCAGGTGCAGCAAGAAGAACAGGCACCTGACTATGCTGCACCAGAGCAGCTGTTGCAGATTCCTGCGGGTTATGGCCTGCCAGAATGTTATGACCATTTTGAAATCGCCTGGGCGGACGTCAATCTGCCTTGTAGTGCCAGCTCACGTCCGGACTTTGGCGGCTGGTGCCGTTTTCATCCTGAAAAGCATAGCAATCGTGAATTCCTGATCGCTGACCTGATGGCAATTTTCGACATCTGGCCACCTGGTGTACTGCCGATGTTTAAAAGTATGGCACCCGCGAGTAGTCTGACCTGGAGCGTGACCTATGTGCATCCGCTTCAGCATCAACTGCATGATTGGTTTAAATATAAGGTATTTACGGATCATGCTGCGGATGGTTATGCAACCGAGCATGCCTATCTCTGGGATGCAGAAAATCGCCTGATTGCGATGGCAAGACAAACAGTGACAGTGTTTGCCTAGTGACACTGACAGCCAATTCGTATAAAGTGAAGCCTATTAATGATGGATCAAACCTCTAAAAAAGTGTGCATTTTCATCATACATTAGGGGAACAATTGGCGGTGTCTATGACTACAGGTCGTATCCTGAATATTCCAAATATCTTGACCTTGGCGCGTATCGCTCTTATTCCGGTATTTTTATTGGTGGCTTACTGGCCGCCTGCAATGGGCTTTGAAGCCAACCATTCCGACATGACACGGCATATTATTTTGACCACGATTTTTGTAGTGGCTGCAGTGACGGACTGGTTTGATGGCTATCTGGCTCGAACTTTAAACCAGACCTCTGCTTTTGGCCGTTTTCTCGATCCGGTCGCAGATAAATTGATGGTCGCAGCTGCGCTGATTGTATTGGTGCAATGGCAACCTTCGATGTCGATGGCTTTTGCTGCGATTGTGATTATTTCACGTGAAATTACTGTTTCAGCATTACGTGAATGGATGGCAGAACTGGGTGCACGAACAAATGTTGCAGTATCAACCGTGGGTAAATACAAAACGGCTTTTCAGATGATTGCGATTACCGTGTTTTTGCTGAACTGGCCACCACTGGAAATGCTGGCCTATGCCTTATTGTACACAGCAGTCATCCTGACTTTATGGTCGATGTTTATTTATCTGAAAGCGGCTTGGCCCTATTTGAAACAGCCTTAAGCAAAATTAAAAAATAAGCTCCTTGAAAGGGGCTTTTTTTATGCTCCGAAATTATCAAAATTTGATAAATCACAGGCAAAAAAATACCCAGCCTTTGGGGGAAGAACTGGGATGAAATCGGGGTATTTGTTGCTTATTGTTATAGTTATTCAAAGATATCTCATCTTCTTAGAGCTCATTATAAAGAGACCATTTTACAAAATCATATGACTTCTTGTAGCAGATTGTTGTGTTTTGTGATCAGTCTGTATGTAGGATTTACAATCTATAATTTTGATACAAATATGAATGTTTTTCAGCAGGATAGTGGCTGACTATTGGCGGGGGATAGGCTAGGTAAAAATGCTTTTTAATCCTTCAGCTTTTGTCTAAAAAGTACAGAATACCGGCCGCCGCCCAATCAAAACCCTGAATTCAAGACATCAATAACTTAGCTTGCTGCTATTACTCTGTTCTTGAAATTTGAAAGCGCTATTGGAAAGAAAGATTTATAATTTCAGAAATGAAAAAGAGCCTCAAAAGAGACTCTTTTAGATTAAAGCCTACGCGCAGCATAGCTGCTTGTCTTGCGTTCGGGTGGAGCAGTATTAGAGATACTAAAAAGGAGCCTTTTCAGACCCCTTTATCACATTCGAAACTACGCGCTTCGCTTGTCTTGCGTAATGTTTAGAGCAGCGCTCTAAACATTACTCAGGCTTTAGCCCTTCAGCTTTTTCCAAAGTTTCGTCATTGCTAAAGAACTTTTCACGTTGTTCTTCTAGAAACTTTTTCGCGTCCGGTTCAAATACGTTTAAACGCTTTTCATTAATCAGCGTAGTCTGGTGTTTGAGCCATTCCTGCCAAGCCTGTTTAGACACATGGTCAAACAGTTCCTGACCCTTGGGGCCTGGGAAGGGTGCAAAGTCCAGGCCTTCCATTTCTTGTTGATACTTACGGCAAAATACTTGTCGAGACATATCAATACTCCGAATTTAAGCTAAAAAAGTTAAGCGTAAAGATTTTCTAAGCGAGTATAAGCACGGGCAATAGCAGCTTCGACTTGCGCAGGTGCAGTTCCACCAATATGGTTACGTGCATTCACAGATGCTTCAAGTGTTAACGCTTTTTCAAATACATCGGCCTGAATCAGGTCAGAGAACTGTTGAAGTTGCTCAAGTGTCAGCTCAGACAAATCTTTCGACTCTGCAACACCCAGTGCTACAGCTTTGCCGACAATTTCGTGCGCATCACGGAATGCCACGCCATTTTTCACCAGGTAATCTGCCAGATCAGTCGCAGTAGAGAAACCACGTAGCGCTGCTTCGCGCATTTCAGCAATGTTTGGAACCAGTGCAGGAATCATGTCGGCAAATGCCATCAATGAACCACGTACCGTATCGATCGCATCAAACAAGGGTTCTTTGTCTTCCTGATTGTCTTTGTTGTACGCCAGCGGCTGGCCTTTCATCAGGGTCAGCAGGCTCATCAGGTCGCCATAGACACGGCCAGTTTTACCACGTACCAGTTCAGGCACATCCGGGTTTTTCTTCTGTGGCATGATTGAAGAGCCTGTACAGAAACGATCTGGAATATTCACGAATTTGAACTGAGCAGATGTCCATAGAATCAGTTCTTCGGACATACGAGACAAGTGCATCATAATTAACGATGCAGCAGCATTAAATTCAATTGCAAAATCACGATCCGATACTGCGTCTAAAGAGTTTTCAGCAACGGCTTCAAAACCTAACAGCTCAGCGGTGTAAGCACGCTCAATCGGGTAGGTGGTTCCTGCAAGTGCAGCAGAACCCAGTGGCATACGGTTGACACGTTTACGGCAATCAATCAGACGCTCAGAGTCGCGTACCAGCATTTCAAACCAGGCCATTAAGTGATGACCAAAAGTCACCGGCTGAGCGGTTTGTAAATGGGTGAAGCCCGGCATGATGGTATCGGTATTTTTAGCCGCCAAGCTTAAAATACCTTTTTGTAATTTTTCGAGTAATTTTAAAATCGCATCAATTTCATCACGTACATAAAGACGAATGTCAGTTGCGACCTGATCATTACGGCTACGGCCAGTGTGTAATTTCTTGCCTGTGATGCCAATACGCTGAGTCAGGCGCGACTCAATGTTCATGTGCACATCTTCTAGGTCAATGCGCCATTCGAACTTACCTGCTTCAATATCGGCTTGAATGGCAGTCAGACCTTCGATGATGTCATCGCGTTCCTGTGCCGTCAGTACGCCTACTTTGGCCAGCATGGTTGCATGGGCAATCGAGCCTGCAATATCCTGTTTATAAAAACGTTGGTCAAATTGAACAGATGCTGTAAATTCAGCAACAAAAGCATCAGTCGCTTCAGAGAAACGACCACCCCACATACCCGAAGTCTGGGCTTGTGATGGATTAGAGGAATTAGAAGATGTGGTCATGTCGGCTCAATCAGATTAAAAGCAGTAGAACGAAAAAGAGTATAACAAATTCAAAGCCTATTGCCGAAGTCACATCTGCTCAATCTTTCGCATCGATAAACGGGCAAACACAAAGTTCCTATTTTTTTAGCCAGATTGGCAATCTTCGCTATTTGCTGGAACTGTTTGTCGGCGGCAATATTCTGGCCATGATTCTAGCGCTCGCAGAAGCACAGTCGTGGCAAGCTTTAAATGCGATGCATCTGCTGCAATATATGCTGTATATCAACTGGGTACTGTTATGTTTTGCAGCACTGGTGGAATTATTCCATCAGGCCTTTCAGCATATGGGGATTAAGCTGGCGCTCATTTCCGGTTTTTTGCTACTACAGGCCATTGTGGTGCTGACCACCATCAGTCTGAATGTTGTGATACATTTTGGAATGAATTTTAATTTTCAGGGCTTAAACCTGGCAATTGCCCTGGATCAGGTCGGGTTGCATCTCAGTTTGGGTGTTTTGCTCGGTATGTTTTGTTTTCGCTATCTGTATTTGCGTGAACAATGGGAACAGCAGCAGCATAGTGAACTGAATGCTCGGATTCAGGCCATGCAAGCGCGGATTCAACCGCATTTTCTGTTCAATAGTATGAACAGTGTGATTAGCCTGATCAGCATCGATCCGGATAAAGCCGAACAGATGCTGCTGAATCTGTCCCGCTTATTTCGTGCCAGTTTTCAGGAATTGAAACTGGTCAGTCTGCAAGAGGAAATTGATCTGTGCCAGCGCTATCTGGAGATTGAGCAGATCCGTTTGGGTGAACGCCTGCAAATCGAATGGAAGTTAGAAAACAAAGACTTATACTCACAAGTACAAATCCCATTATTAACTTTACAACCCTTGTTAGAAAATAGTATTTTCCATGGAGTTGAAAAAATTCTCACAAAGAGTACGATAAGTATATTGGTTGAAATATTGCAAAATCAAATTAATATCATTATTACTAACCCTTATACGCAGGATAATAAAACTTTAAAAAAGGGGCATGGTATTGCAATAGAAAATGTCAGACAGCGTCTGCAAGCTTATTACGGACCCAGTATGACCTTTCAAACCTTTGCCGGCGAAGGGATGTTTACGACGGTAGTGCGATATCAATATAAATAAAAATAAATCAAAGAAATCGCAGTTAGCTTTATCATGTATTTGATCATGTTAACTGGGTAAGGAGGAGCAATGGACATCCTGATTTGTGATGATGAGCCTTTGGCTGTCGAGCGATTATCACGTTTAGTCTCTCAGCTGGGGCATGATGTGGTGGCGACTGCAAGTCATGGTCGTCAAGCGATTGATCTGGCTCACCAATACGAACCCGATGTCATACTATTAGATATTCAAATGCCTGAAATGAATGGCCTTGCTTGTGCGCAGTATTTGCGTCAGCTGGACCCGATGCCGGCAATTATCTTTTGTACGGCCTATGACCAACATGCGCTGGATGCATTTAAATCAAATGCCGAAGGCTACTTGCTTAAACCCGTGATGCAACAGGAATTGGCACAGGTTTTGGAGCACTTAACTAAACTTACCCAAGCTCAGATGAGCCAACTAAAACAAAAAGAAAATATGGACGAAATCAATATCAGCCGCCAGCAGATTGCGGCAAAGACCTATCGTGGTGTCGAATTGGTGCCAGTTGAAAATATCTATTATTTTCTGGCGGATCAGAAATATGTCACTGTACGTCATAAAAACGGCAGTGTACTGATTGATGAAACCTTAAAGGAGCTAGAGCAGGAGTTTGGGAACCAGTTTATCCGGATTCATCGTAATGCCTTGATCTCGGTGAATTATCTGGATGGTCTGGAAGTGGTCAGTTCAGGTCAGTATCAGGTGCGTTGTCGTGAGCTGGACGACCGTTTAGCGGTCAGTCGGCGACATTTGCCATTTTTAAGGGATCGGATTCAAAAGCTATAGCAGGAATCAATGAGAGCATTCAGTTGAAACTTGTATAAATTCACTTGCATTTTAAAGTGAGCAGGTTAAGTTTAGACTATTGTTCTCATTTACTGTTATTGAAATTTATGAAGACCCTAAAAATTGCAACTCGACAAAGTCCACTTGCGCTTTGGCAAGCGGAACATATCCGTGCGCGCCTACAAGATTTGCACGCTGGTTTGCAGGTCGAGTTAGTCACTTTTGTTACACAGGGCGATAAAATCCTAGATACGCCGCTGGCCAAAATTGGTGGTAAAGGTCTATTTGTAAAAGAATTAGAAGCTGCTTTACTCGATGGCCGTGCCGATCTGGCCGTACATTCCATGAAGGATGTACCGATGGCATTGCCGGAAGGGCTGAGCCTTGCGGTGATCTGTGAGCGTGAAGATCCACTGGATGCCTTTGTCTCGAATACCTATGCCAGCTTTGATGAATTGCCACAGGGCGCCAAAGTGGGCACTTCCAGTTTGCGCCGTAAAACCCAGATTTTAAAACAGCGTCCTGATCTCGAAATCATTGATTTGCGCGGGAATGTCGGTACACGTTTGTCCAAGCTGGATGCCGGTCAGTATGATGCGATTATTCTGGCCAGTGCCGGTTTGAAACGTTTAGGTCTGGCAGAACGTATTCGTCATACTCTGACTCCTGAAATCAGTCTACCGGCCGTAGGTCAAGGTGCACTGGGGCTGGAATGCCGTACCCATGATCAGGCGGTACTGGACTTGATTCAGCCATTATTACATGCAGAAACGGATGCCTGCGTGCGTGCTGAGCGTGCCTTTAATGCCTATCTGGAAGGCGGATGTCAGGTGCCGATTGCCGGCTATGCCACGCTCCAGAATGATGTGATTTCAATCGAAGGTCGCGTTGGCAGTGTTGATGGAACGGTTTTGCTGCGTGCACAGCACACTGGAAAAATTGCAGAAGCTGAACAGTTAGGGGTGGAATTGGCCAAAAATTTACTCGATCAAGGTGCAGGCGAGTTGCTGAAAGCACTTTATTCAAACTGATGTTACTGATTAATACCCGTCCGAGTGAGCGTGCTGCGGGTTTGACTCAGCAGTTACAGGCAGCGCAGATTTCTGTACTAGAATTGCCTTTGCTGGAATTGCACGCACAGCCTTATTCCGACGAGCTGTTACGCTTGTATCGCCAGCTGGATCAGGCCAAAATCATTGTGGTGGTCAGTCCGACTGCCGCCCAGATTGGCATGCAATATTTACAGCAAGCGGAAATTATCTTATCGCGCTTGGCAGATGTGCAATGGGTGGCGGTGGGTAAAGCCACTGAGCAGGCGCTGGCTGGTTATGGTATTCAAAGTCATGTGCCTGAACTTGAAACTTCGGAAGGCATGTTGCAATTACCCGTGTTAAGGCAACTGCCTGCTGGCTCAGCTGTGGCCTTCTGGCGCGGAGAAGGCGGCCGTCAATTTATGATGGATCATCTGCGCGCAAATAATATCAAAATTTTGAATTTTATTTTATATCGGCGGCAATGCCCCGCAAGCACAGCAATAATTTTGGCAGAAAACCTGGCATTGCTTGAAGCGCAGCAGCGCTTTGCCGTGCTAATCAGCAGTGAAGCAAGCTGGTTAAACTGGCTGACATTAATGCAGGATAACTCGGATTTAATGCATCAGGCCCGTTATTTGGTTTTGGGGCCGCGTTTGGCCACTCTTCTTGGGGAATATCAACAGCAGCATCAGGCAGGGTTTGAATTTGTGCAAATTGATGATTTAGAGGCGAATACGATCTTGCAAAAAATGAGACTGATACTAGGGAACGCATGAAGAAACTATTTATTGTATTTTTCATTTTGAGTGTGGTGTGGCTCATCAAACTCAGCTATGACCTTTATGTTCTCAATGCAGCGCAGACTGGACTTCATCAAGGTGTTAAACAGTTGCAGCAGCAAAATGCCAATCTCAATGATCAGTTTGTGGCATTAAAACGCCAGTTTACCGCCCAGCAGCAAAATGCAGGCACTCCCTCAGCTCAGGCAGCAGCTGCAGTGCTAACTGCTGACATGCAGAATGATATTGCTCTCGTACAACAGCAGCTGGATCTGATTGAATTTGCACTGCAACAGCAACAATATGCCACCGCCATTGAAAAACTAAACCACCTGCAGAATGAGTTGGATGAGTATGTTTTGGCGCCTGCCTTGGTCAGTAGTCTGCAGCAAGTAATTGCGAAAGATCAGGACATGCTGAAAAAATTCGTCAATAGTCGCTTGGTGCAGCAAAATAAATTAAAAGAAGTATTGATGCAGATGGATGCTGAAATTGAAAAAGAAATTCAGGCTCCGCATCTTCAAAGTTTGGAAACTCAACGCTCTTTCTGGCAGCGCTGGATTCAGATCGAAGCTGCAGAGCAGCCGAGTACCGTATTAATGCAACGGCATCTGGTATTGAAAGAAGCTCAGTTGCGCTTGCTCATTGCACAAAATACGTTGCAGCAAGATCAATCTGTCGCCTTTCAGCAAGCGTTGAATGCGGTGATTGATGTCTTGGAGCAATTACCGGATGCACGTAGTCAGTACTGGATTCAGCAGTTGCATCAAATCAAGGCCACACCGGTCACTCCGACGCCTTTATTAAATACACGCACCTTAGTTGGCTAATTGCTTATGAAACAGATTTTGCTGGCCTATTTATTTATCTGCCTACTGGGTATAGCGGGGCTGAGCATCCTGAGTTATGGGCATGGGGGCGGCTATGTCTATTTATATTGGCGTGAGTGGCAGTTACAAACTAGCCTGTGGTTTTTGGCGGCCTCACTGGTCACGTTCAGTTTTCTGATTCATTGCCTCTGGTACGCGATCAAACAGTATCGCAGCCGTGAACAGCGTAAAAATGAAACCGTATTTAGTTTTGCCCATTTACATCCTTATGAACAACTGGCTGTAATCTGGTTATTAAATGCAGCTCAGGATCAACGGGATTTTATTCAGCAGTCTTTTAGCAAGTCGGGCTTACTCAAACATATTATTGATGCACGATTATCTTGGGGGCAACAGCAATATACAGATGCCTTGACTGCTTTAAATCAGTCTAACCCGATGGCATTTGAGTTGGCAGAATTGCAGCGAATTGAAATTTATTTATCGCAACAGCACGGTGAGCAAGCACTGACCCATTTAGAATTTTTAAATCAGCATGAATTATCACCATGGTTAATACAGGTGAAACCAGCCTATGAACAGCGACTCACCACATTATGGGGCGTATTTGCCCTACAGTTTCCCTGGTTATATTTACGCTCGACTAAATATGGACATTTAGAACAAGAAGTAAAAAAAATATGGCTTGAACAATTATTATTGGCCTATGATCAAGCCACACAAGATGATTTAATTTATTTACAACAGCGTTATTTAGATTTAAAAAAGCAAGTATTTGATCGTGACTATACAGTCAAGTTATTATGGTTGAAATTATTATTCAGAATACCTGAAATGAGTGCCGAACATGAAACAATGGCAATTCATTTATTAGAGCAACAATTTAATCAGGACGTATTTTATTTGTGGTTTCAACAGCAATTGTTACGGCAGAATCCGGATTATGATCATATTGCACAGCAGATTTCGCATTGGGAAACCAAGTATCCGGCATTACCGATTTTGAGTTTTGCAAAATGGCATGTGTTACAGGCCACCAGTTATACAGAGGAAGCCCAGCATTTGCTTGACTTATATCCTGATGATATTCGTATGAGTTATTTGAGAATTAAAGCGGCCTTACAAGACCGTGAAGACTTGCTCCAGCAGTTAAATGCAGTATTTGAGTCCAATGTAAACTTTATCGAAATTAAAATTTGAGAATCATCATGTCAGAATTACAACAATATCCAGTGGTTTATGCACAGAGTGTGGCATGGGGAGACATGGATGCATTGGGTCATGTGAATAATGCCATGTATTATCGTTATATAGAAAATGCACGTCTGGCTTATCTGAATGCATTGGATTTACTGAATGAATCGGTCTCTACGGTGGTCTCTTCAAATCAGTGCCGTTATTTAAAACCGGTGGTTTTTCCAGATCATTTAAAAATTGCAGCACGTATTGAAGAGATTCGAAATAGTGCATTCCGCATGCATTATTTATTATGGAGTGAAAAACAGCAAAGTATAGTGGCAACTTCTGAAGCGGTTATTGTTTGTATTGATCAAAAAACCCTGCAGAAAACTCAAATTCCAGAACATATCCGAAAGAAAATCGAAGCACTTGAATTAACAGCCGGACATGAAATCTAAAAAATGAATTGATTATTTAATTTTGTCATTATTTCTAAACTTTATTGTTATTGATTTAAATATTTATATTGAATGTTTTATTTAATATAAATATGATGGGGTATTATTTAACAAAACAAATAATATTATTTAATCGGAGAGCATTATGCCAGATATTACTCATTTATCAGTAGAAGAGTTAAAGCGTTTACAAGCCGAAGCAGAATCACTGATTGCTTCAAAAAAAGACCAAGAGATCGAAGATGCTTATCAGCAAATCTTGGCCGTTGCTGACAAAGTAGGTATGACGGTTGAACAGTTACTTGAATTTGGCGCGTCTAAACGCAAGAAATCATCACGTAAATCGGTAGAGCCACGTTATCGTAGCAAAAGCAACCCAGATGATACCTGGACGGGTCGTGGCAAGCAGCCGCGCTGGTTGGTGGCAGAGCTGGACAAAGGTGCCAAGCTTGAAGATTTCTTGATCTAAGCCTCGATTTGATCTCGTCATTAGGCTGTCATACAGACAGTCTAAGATTGCTGAACCAAGCATGATTGCTTGGTTTTTTTATATCTATGAATTGGCGTTGGGAAAAAAGTGTGCATAATGTGTCTGTATAAGGAAAACATTATAAATGGGGATTTAGACTTGAGATATTGGTCGTGGTGGGATGAGCAATAAACCTAAAACTTTAAGATGGTTCATCCTTGCGCTTGTGGCGTTTTTTGTCTTTGTGATCCTGCAAGTGCCAGCTGCCTGGTTGATTTCAAAATTTTATAAAAATAATCAGGCCTTGCACAATGTAAACGGGAATATCTGGCAGGGCAGTGCTGACTGGAAAAAAGGTAATTTGCGGGGCAGCCTGAACTGGAAAGTACGGCCATTGGACTTGCTATTGCTGCGAGTTGGGGCAGATGTTGAGTTGCATAGCGGCAATACTCAGCTTTCAGGGGTTATGGGCTATGGGCTGAATAAAGCCTTGATCGTCAAAAATCTTGAGGGTCAGCTCGCGCCGGAAACCTTAAAAAAAGTGGCAGACTGGCAATGGCCAGCGACTGCTATTCAGTTTAAAGAGCTGGATTTTAAATATAAACAGGAACAAGGCTTCAGTCAGGTGACTGGGCAAATGCAATGGGCGGGTGGTGAGCTGATTTATAGCTTTGCCCAGCGTCAGGAACGTATGAATGTACCGGCCATGACCGGACAACTGGCAGATGAGAGCGGACAGCTCTTACTCGACGTTCGGGATAACCGAGAGCAACGTATGCTGAATATCAAGCTTGATCCCAGTCTGATGCTCGATATCCAGCTTACCCAGCGCTTTTTAATGAATGCACCCTCCTATGAAGGTAAAGCTGGTCTGGATACTTATGTGATTAGTACCCGCCAACCCCTAATGGGAGGTTTGAACTAATGGCCATTTCTCTTGGCGATCTAAAAAATATCGATCTGAAACAGGCCAATCGTGTTGCGCCTGTCGTGTTGCTGTTGTTGATTCTATATTTATGCTGGAAACTGGCGGCCATGTTCTGGTTGCTGATTGCGCCACCTCAAGCTATGCAGCTGGATCGGGTGGAACTGGGTTCACAACAGGCGCAAATCCCCAATATCAGTGCATTTTCGCTGTTTCAGGAAAGTGGACAAACAGCAGCAGGAGCAGAAGCTGCCAATATTCTTTTGCAAGGCGTGGTGGTTGCCAGTCCAAGCTATAACTCTTCTGCGGTGCTGAAAGTCAATGATCAGGTGGATCGTTATCGCGTTGGAGAAATGCTGGGCAATAGTGGTTTTGAGCTGGCCGAGGTCTATTGGGATCGGGTCATTCTGCGCAGAGCAACCGGTGCCACTCAAGAAGTGTTATTTAAGGGTCTGGAAAATGGCTTGAATCAGCCGATCGTGCCGGAAACTCCAGCATCTAATACGATGTCTGCTCCATCTTCGGCTATGAATAGCGCAGCTGAAGCACAAAATCTGCCTTCAGCTCAAAATGAAATCGGTCGGGCAATCCAGCAGATGCAGGAAAACAAGGATCAGTATTTACAGAATATGGGGGTCAGTGCGTCGGATGGGGGCTTTGAAATCACTTCCCGGACACCAGTTGCACTGCGTAATCGACTCGGTTTAAGACCGGGGGACCGTATTTTATCTTTAAACGGTCAGACGCTGTCGCAGGGGCAAACCGAGGCGCAATTACTGGAACAGGCTCGACGTGAAGGTCAGGTCAAACTCGAAATAAAACGTGGTGATCAGACGATGACCATACAACAAGATTTGAAGTGATGTGTCATCACGCATAGGGTTAGGAAACACAAAAGTTTATGGCTTTATTTAATAATAATCGATCAGCATGGGCATGCTGTGTGGCCGCCCCGCTCATAGCAATGATCAGTACGGCGGGTTATGCGCAAACCTGGAAAATCAACCTGCGGGATGCTGACCTCACCGCATTCATTAATGAAGTGGCTGACATTACCGGCAAGAACTTCGCAGTCGATCCGCGGGTGCGTGGTAATGTTACCGTTATTTCCAATAAAGCACTGAATAAAAATGAAGTCTATGACCTGTTTTTAGGTGTGCTCAATGTCAATGGTGTGGTGGCGATTCCTTCGGGCAATACCATCAAGCTGGTACCGGACAGCAATGTCAAAAGCTCGGGCATTCCCTATGATGCCAGAAGCCGTGCCAGTGGTGACCAGATCGTGACTCGGGTATTGTGGCTGGAAAATACCAATCCGAATGATCTGATTCCAGCACTGCGCCCTTTGATGCCGCAATTTGCCCATCTGGCAGCAGTGCCGGGCACCAATGCGCTGATCGTATCAGATCGGGCCAATAATATTTATCAGCTGGAAACCATCATTCGTAATCTGGATGGCACCGGTCAAAATGATATGGAAGCGGTCAGTCTGCAATCGAGTCAGGCCGAGGAAATGATCGAGCTGATCGAGTCCATGACAGCCACGGGTGCAGCCAAAGATGTTCGTGGTTCGCGGGTACGTGTCATCGCAGATACCCGCACCAACCGGATTATCATTAAAGGTGATCCGACGACGCGTAAGCGGCTGCGTCAAATGATTGAAACCCTGGATGTGCCGGCGGCAGACCGTCTGGGCGGCTTGAAAGTCTTTCGTTTGAAATATGCCAGTGCCAAGAATCTGGCAGAGATCTTGCAGGGACTGGTGACAGGGCAGGCGGTGAACAGTAGTTCAAATTCCACTGGCACGTCTTCGGGTTCATCTTCCCTGAGTTCGAATAACAGTTTAAACAATAACAACAGTAGCAACACCAGCGGAAATAATACTTCCTCCGCTATTCAGTTGAATACCGGCATGAACGCCGAGCAGGGTGGAATTAGCAGCTTTAGCGCAAACGGGGTGAGTATTATTGCCGATGCCACGCAAAACTCTTTGGTGGTTAAGGCCGATCCACAATTGATGCGGGAAATCGAATCAGCAATTAATCAGCTGGATATTCGCCGTCAACAGGTACTGATTGAAGCTGCCATTATCGAAGTAGAAGGTACAGATGCCGATCAGCTTGGGGTGCAATGGGCCTTGGGAGATATCAGTAGCGGTATCGGGCTGATTAACTTTGATAATTTTGGTACCAGCCTAAAAAATGTGGCAGCCGGTTATCTCACCGGCGGTGGTGCAGGTGCTGCAAGTACCGTGGGAGCTGGGACTTCGTTGGTGCTCGGCGATTATCGTGAAGGCAGTGATGGTTCACGCCGTCTGTATGGTGCGCTGATTCAGGCCTTAAAAGAAAGCACCAAGTCCAATCTGTTGTCTACGCCATCCATTGTGACTATGGACAACGAAGAAGCCTATATTGTGGTCGGTGAAAACGTACCCTTTGTGACAGGTTCGGTTTCAACTGGCGCTGCTGGGGTGGCCAATCCCTATACCACGATTGAACGTAAAGATGTCGGGGTCACTTTAAAAGTGGTGCCGCATATTGGTGAAGATGGTACGGTGCGTCTGGAAGTGGAGCAGGAAGTATCGGCTGTTAATCGGGATCGTGGACAAGCGCAGGATCTGGTAACCAGCAAGCGTGCGATTAAAACTTCGATTCTGGCCGAAAATGGGCAAACCATTGTGCTGGGTGGTCTGATTTCGGATAACACCAGTTATGGCCGTCAGGCAGTTCCGGGTCTGGGCGCAATCCCTGGTCTTGGGCGTTTATTCCGTTCTGAAGGTAAATCTAATCAGAAACGTAATCTGCTGATCTTCATCCATCCAACGATTGTGGGTGATAAAAATGAGGTCAGTAAACTGACCCAGCAACGTTATAGCCAACTGTATAGTCTGCAACTGGCCCTGGATGCTGATGGTAATTTTGCCAAGCTGCCGGAACAGGTCGGTGATGTCTATCAACAGCGTATTCCGGTTTCGAAAACACCTTTACAAAATTCGTCTTATCAAACTGTGCCGACGGCTCCAGTGCCGACTCAGCCAGCTGCTGTGGTAGTCACGCCTGTCGCGATTGAGCCTGTGTTGCAGTCACAACCCGGACAACACGTCGAAAAGCGTAAAAATACCGTGACCACCACAACACTTAGACCGAAAAGCTAAGTGATGTAGCATGAACAAACAGCATGTTATGATAATGTCAAAGAGAAAAGAGAAGTAAATTCATGACTTGGAAAATACACGCGATTACAGGTGACTTGACAGGGCAAGAGATTAGCATTGACCGTGATATGCTGGTGGGACGTCATCAGGCCGCAGACATTGTGTTGCAGGCCGCAGAGATCTCGCGCAAACATGCTGCTTTCTTGCTCAAAGATGATGCGCTCTGGGTACAGGACTTAGGATCATCGAATGGCACTTTCGTCAATGATGTGCAGATTGCACAGGAAACGTTATTAAAACAGGATGATATCGTTCAGTTTGCCAGCCTGAAATTTTCCGTGTTGGCGCCTGTGGCTGCGGTAGAAGTTCCAGCAGAAATAGAAGCCACGGCAGAAAAAGTCGTGGCACAGGTTGAAGTGACTGAACCAACGCCAGCACAACAAATGAATGAGCAGGGTATACCGGAACTGACACAGCGAGATGCCTCAGTCCAGCTGACCCGAGATGGCATGCCAACCCATGTCGGGATTCCAAAACCAGCGCCGATTCCTGAAGGCGTCGATCTTGCTGCAGTGAAACCAGAACCTACGCCAATGCCGGTTGAGCAGCCTGTGTCACGGGTAGAGCAGGAAAAAGAAACCCAGAAAAATGTGTCTGTTGGTTTGATTTCAGTGATTGTATTGATTATTTTGGCAATTATGGCTTGGGTAATGTTTAAATAAGCCGATGATTGGTTACAATCAAGGCATGCACAGCGCATGCCTTTTTTGTGGCTGCGAATAATATAAAAGAGGGTCGGGATGTCTATTGCACAATTAGAACAGCGTGAACTGATCTTGTTTGATCTGGATGGTACTTTGGTTGATTCGGCGCATGACCTGTATCGTGCCATGAATATGAGCCTGAATGTGTTGCAATTGCCTTTGGTCACGGAAGAGCAGGTTCGTACCTGGGTGGGCAAGGGCACCTCGATATTTTGTGAAAGTGTATTGCTACATCTGGTCGGTGAAGTTACACCCGCACAGCATCAGGAGCTGCTGAATACTTTTCTGGATATTTATAATGTCGATCCTTGTGTCGACACGGTTCCATTTCCCGGAATTCTGAAGTTTCTCGACTGGGCCAAAGCGCAGGGCAAAACCCTGATCTGCGTCACCAATAAGCCGGAGCTTCCTGCTTGTGCTATTTTAGAGACATTGGATATGGCACATTATTTTGCCGAGACCATTGGTGGCGACCGTTTTAGCGAGCGTAAACCGCATCCGCGTCAATTATTACACTGTGTCGAACAGTATGGTGTAACGAAAGAACAGGTGTTACTGATCGGGGATTCTTCCAATGATGTGGAGGCTGCACGTCGCGCCGGGATTGATTGTATTGTGGTGAGCTACGGCTATAATCACGGTGAAAATATAGCAGACTGTCATCCTCAAGAAATTGTAGATGATCTACGTGAATTGCTTGCTTAATTAGGGTGTTAGGAAAATAAAATGAATAGTGATCAGGTTTTTCGATGGCGTCGCTCAGTTCAAGTCTATTTATACACTGAGTAAACCCAATTTAAAGAGAAAAACCGCATGACCACACAAGCACAATTCCAGCAACTTGCTGCACAAGGCTATAACCTGATTCCAGTGTACCGTCAGCGTCTGGCCGATACGGATACCCCACTTTCTATTTTCGCGCGTCTTAAGCAGCATCAGCAGGCTTATCTGTTTGAATCTGTCGAAGGTGGAGAAAACTGGGCACGCTATTCGATTATTGGGCTGGGCGAATCTACGGTATTTTCCTGTAATGCCGGTGAACTGACGGTACAGCATGCGGACGGCTCGCTTGAAAAGCAGCACTGTGCAGATCCTTTTCACTATATTCGTGACTTTCAGGCTCAGTTTAAAGTGCCGACCCAACAGGACTTGCCTGCATTGCCAAGCTTCACTGGCGGTCTGGTGGGCTACTTTGGTTATGATGCTGTACGTTATATTGAACCCAAACTCAAAAATGTGCCTGAAGCAGATCCGGTTGGCTTGCCTGATATCTGGATGATGTTGTCTAAAACCGTCATTGTCTTTGACAATTTAAAAGATACCTTATTTCTGATTGTGCATGCCGATGCAGCTGACCCGATTGCTTATGAAAAAGCACATGAACAATTAAATGAATTAGAAAATATTCTGGCAACACCGATTAGCCTGAAAGCTGAAAAACATAGTCCACCACATTTTGAATCTCTAACCGGACATGACAACTTTATTGCCTCGGTTGAAAAGGTCAAAGAATATATTCGTGCTGGCGATGTGATGCAGGTGGTGCCCGGGCATCGTATGGTGTCAGATTTCGATGGTGATCCCTTACAGGTCTATCGTGCGCTACGTCATCTGAATCCTTCGCCGTATCTGTTTCTGGTACAAGGGCAAACCTTGGAAAACAATACACCGTTCCATATTGTCGGTTCATCACCAGAAATTTTATCGCGTTTGGAAAATGGCATTGCCACAGTGCGTCCTTTAGCAGGCACACGACCACGTGGCAAAACCAAGGAAGAAGATCTGGCCCTTGAGCAAGACTTGCTCTCTGATGAAAAAGAAATTGCCGAACATGTCATGCTGATTGACTTGGGGCGCAATGACGTCGGACGCATTGCAAAAATTGGTAAAGTTCAAGTGACTGATCAAATGGTGATCGAACGTTATTCGCATGTCATGCATATTGTCTCGAATGTACAGGGTGAAGTGCGTGACGATGTCGATGCCTTGGATGTTTTCAAGGCAACTTTCCCTGCCGGTACGCTTTCAGGTGCACCAAAAATTCGTGCCATGGAAATTATTGACGAAGTTGAGCCGGTAAAACGTGGAATTTTTGGTGGCGCTGTCGGTTATTTAGGCTGGCATGGTGAAATGGACATGTCGATTGCGATTCGTACCTGTGTGATCCGTGAAAATAAGGTCTATGTTCAGGCCGGAGCAGGGCTGGTTGCCGACTCAAATCCCGAATCTGAATGGAATGAAACCCAAATAAAAGCTCGCGCAGTGATCAAAGCGGTTGAATTATCATCAAATGGTTTGATTTTATGAGTTTTTGGGGTTTTTTTTGAAAAAAACACTTGCATGGTTTGTGAGTTTTGCTAAACTGCACACCGTTCCGATACGAAACGTACGAAACACTAAGAAACGCCGGCATAGCTCAGTTGGTAGAGCAACTGACTTGTAATCAGTAGGTCCACAGTTCGAATCCGTGTGCCGGCACCATCTTAGAGAGTTTCAAGGGTTGAGTAAAGAACAGCACTGATGTAAGTGTAAAATGGTGAGGTTCCCGAGCGGTCAAAGGGGGCGGACTGTAACTCCGCTACGAAAGTTTCGAAGGTTCGAATCCTTCCCTCACCACCAATTTTAATACTTCAATAAGTGGTTTGTACCAACATCGTGCGGGAGTAGCTCAGTTGGTAGAGCGGTAGCCTTCCAAGCTGCATGTCGCGAGTTCGACCCTCGTCTCCCGCTCCATTGAAGTGCTAATATTTGCTCTTATAGCTCAGTGGTAGAGCACTCCCTTGGTAAGGGAGAGGTCTCGAGTTCAAATCTCGATAAGAGCTCCAGATTACAGTTTAGCAATTTTTATTGCACAATATTCCAGAAGCAGGCTATTTAGTCTGCTTTTCAAGTATTTGGTATTTGGTTTTTTAAAACGACATGTCGGAACTGGGTTTTACTCAGAATTGTGTTCGACGTAAACGAGGAGTATTAACATGGCTAAGGCTAAGTTTGAACGTAATAAGCCACACGTTAACGTGGGCACAATTGGTCACGTCGACCATGGTAAAACAACTTTAACAGCTGCGATTGCAACTGTATGTGCGAAAAAATTCGGTGGCGAAGCGCGTGATTACGCTGCAATCGACTCTGCACCAGAAGAAAAAGCACGTGGTATTACAATTAATACTTCACACGTAGAATACGATTCTCCAACTCGTCACTACGCTCACGTAG
>NZ_VPEU01000109.1:0-2145 GCF_013416975.1 Acinetobacter sp. YH18001
AATACCAGCGCACAGCCCAAAGAATGATTTCGCCCTGAAAATGCCGACCATGGAAAGGATTCATATGCTGCACCTTTAGCTAAAACAGTCTTCAGCTTACCATTCGTGGTTATTTGCAACAGTGCCGATTTTTTGAAAAAAGCATAGGTCTAGATAATCAAGCTAGATTTTTTAAAACTCCACATTGGTCAATTGTACATAAACCATCACAAGTACCTCTTAAATCAGATAGTTGTTCAATAAGCTTTTGTTGCTTGATTATATTTTCTCTGATAGCACTGACATGTAAGTCAATTAATTCATTCACATCTGAACAATTTTTCTCAGGTTTGTCTTTATAGGTAAGTAATTGACGAATTTCATTCAAACTCATATTTAAAGTTCGGCAATTCAAAATAAATTTAATTCGCTCAACATAGCCTACATCGTAAAGGCGGTAATTTCCTTCCGTTCTTTCCGGTTCCGGAATTAAACCTTCCTTTTCATAAAACCTAATTGTTAATACTGAACATGAGGTTTTTTTAGAGAGTTCACCAATTTTTAAATGCATTGAGTTAGTATTTCCAAAGATTCTTGACTCTATAGTAACTATAGGGATTCTAATATTCAAAGTTTATAATTTTTTTAATGGGTATAATTATGAGTGGTTGTGGATGTAGTAAAGAAACACCATGCGAAGATAAGAAATCTCAACAAGAAAATCATCCATCAATTGCAGAAGCAAACAATTCAAAGAATTGTGATAATACGCTTAGCTGTTGTGGTGAAGAGGAAGAAAAAAAATCTTCATCTCCTTGCTGTAACACTTCAAACAGTTGTGAAGATACCGCTCAATCCTGTTATGGTTCTGATCCCAAAGAAAATTTAAGCACTGAAGACGTTTTAAAAGATTCGCACTACATGAGTGAATACTTAGTTCCCAAAATGGATTGTTCTGCGGAAGAACAGATGGTTCGTATGGCGCTATCTTCAATTGATGGTGTTCAAAAACTCATCTTTGATTTACCTAACCGTTCTTTAAAGGTTCTACATAATCAAAAAGATGAAAATATAACCACCAAACTTGAAGCTTTGGGTTTTGGTGCAAAGCTTGTGAAGACTGAAACTTATATAAGCAATCAACAGGCTAAGCAAACAAGTACCTACACCATTCCTAAAATGGATTGCTCTGCTGAAGAGCAAATGGTCCGTATGGCTCTTGCAGATATTGAAGCAGTTAAAGGTCTTACTTTTGATCTTCCCAATCGAAAACTGAAAGTCTTCCATAATGAAGGGATTCAGCAAATTACGGCTAAACTCGAAGGACTGGGTTTTGGGGCGAAACTTGATGAAACACAGCTTTCTTCAGGCGATATACCTAATGAACCTGATCCTGTGAGACAAGCTAAAGTACTTAAACTGTTATTAGGTATTAATGCTCTACTTTTCTTTATAGAATTCATCAGCGGTATTATTGCTGCGTCTACAGGATTGATTGCTGATTCTCTAGATATGTTTGCCGATGCAGCCGTTTATGGTATTGCGCTATATGCCGTCGGAAAAGCTGCGAAATATCAAATAAAAGCAGCCCATTTCGCAGGTTGGATTCAGTTATTACTTGCTGTTATCGTGATTGTTGATGTCATTAGACGATTCATGTTTGGAAGCGAGCCAGAATCAACGCTCATGATTGTTATTGGCCTGCTCGCACTTATAGCTAACGTGACATGCTTATATCTTATTTCTGGTCATCGAGAAGATGGCGCACATATGAAAGCCAGTTGGATTTTCTCGGCGAATGACGTTGTCGTAAATATGGGCGTTATATTTGCCGGTGTACTCGTGGCGTGGACGGGATCAGCTTATCCAGACTTAATCATTGGCATACTGGTTTCTTTATTCGTACTTAATGGTGCCCGAAAAATTTTGGCTTTGAAGTAAGGGCACTGTTGCAAATAACCACGAATGGTAAGCTGAAGACTGTTTTAGCTAAAGGTGCAGCATATGAATCCTTTCCATGGTCGGCATTTTCAGGGCGAAATCATTCTTTGGGCTGTGCGCTGGTATTGTAAATATGGCATTAGCTATCGTGAACTGCAGGAAATGCTGGCCGAACGGGGTGTGAATGTTGATCACACGACTATTTACCGTTGGGTTCAACGTTAT
>NZ_VPEU01000110.1:0-2059 GCF_013416975.1 Acinetobacter sp. YH18001
ATATAGCGCCATCCTGGTGCTTATTTTTTATTATATGGAACTTCCTGTTCCTGACCATTCAATAATATGAAAATTCCAGTATGCCGCATAGCAGCAAAGGGCCGAGATTCACGTAAGCCTAGGCCTACAAAATAGCCTAAATTTCATCCACAGAAATTGGGGATAGTTTTCACCCTGGAAGATTTGATAACATTGGGAAAATGCCAAAATTGATCGTTTTTCAACCGATTTTATTGGCAAAAAATATCAAAACCGTTCATAAAAAAGCCGACTTGTTTCAAAATCGGCTTTTTGGGCATTTTTGGATTTTTCTATTTTTATTAAGTAGTTGATATTTAAATTAATATACAAGTGTTGTAACTCCAAAGTAGAAATGTCCTACCTTAAAACCAAATAGAAATGTCCTATACAGACATTTCCAAGTCAAGTACAGGATTCAGATTTCGTTCTTTGATTACTGTTTTCTGTGCACGTCTGCTTGGCATCTTTTGAGAACGATTACGTTTGTTTTGCTGTTCTAATTCTTCGTGCTGTTGTTGAATATGATTGAGAACAGCACCTAAACGTTTATTCTCAACAATCTCTCGCTGGTTAAGCTGACTTAATTTATCGAAGATGCTGTAATTGATTTTTCTTCCCTGATATTCAATTGCAACTGTACCATCCGGGTATTCAAGGAACTCAAGATACTTGCCAATCAATCTTTGGTTTTCTTCCGTGTTTTCCAGGAGATATACGCATTTATCATAAGTAATGGTCAGGCTGTTCGTGACTCTGCGGGGTTCACGCCAGGTAAAAATATCATCTAATTCTTCGGCTGTTTCAGTGACAGTCCGGTGTAGATCCTTGGGATTAAAGGCCATCTTGGCAAACTTCTGATTGAATTGCTCAATGAAGCAGGGTAGCCAGGCATTCGCTTGTTCAATCGAACAGATGCCTTCCAGGCGCATTTCTTTGATCAGACGGTCCTGAAGCGTTCTATTGGCTCGTTCTACACGGCCTTTGGCCTGTGGTGAATTAGCGAAGATAATATCGATATTCAGGGTGCTGAGTACGCGCCCAAATTGCGTAATCTTGGTGTCTTTCTTGCTGCTTTGATTCACCCTGAAGACTGAATGTTTATCGCTATAAAAGGCCAGAGGTTTGCCGTATTGTTCAATGTAGGCTCGGGTTGAAAGCATATAGTCGAAGGTGGTTTCCGCCTCACAGAAGCGTAGATGCAACAGCTTTCCAGTGGCATCATCGATATACACCAATAAACAGCACTTAGCAGCGCGTCCTTCAAACCAGTCATGATATGAGCCATCAATCTGGATCAGCTCACCGAAGCAATCACGGTTATAGCGTGGCTGGTATGGGCGTTTTAGACGTTTGGATCGCGGAATCCAAAGGTCATTTGCAGTCATCCAGCGCCGAACCGTTTCTACCGGGATATTCAGGTCAAACATGCTGCTGAGCTTCTCATGGGCCAAGGTAGGTCCAAATCCCAGCAGATGTTCAGAAATAATGGAAAGACATTGCGATTTTAATAAATCGTCATGGCGATGATGGCCCGGTTGACCACGACTGGCATGCGTCATGCCTGAAACACCATCTTGATTGAGCTTCTGCAATAACCGGGTAATTTGACGGGTGGAAAGATTCAGGATTTCAGCAGCACGGACTTGGGTAATACGATGATCTCGAACGTCTTGCAGAACTGCAAGACGTTGAATTTCTTTGTCAGACATAGTGATCAGCATCTATATTTTATATCCAGTCCATGGTGATAAAAACCATCATAAACCAGACATTTTTATTGGTGAGAATATAGACACTTTAAATGGGTTCTAACAAACACGTTTCGTATAAGGTGTATTATGTTAATTTTAGAGAAACTACTAAATTATATTGAGTTGTAAATAGTTGAAATTCCGTTAAGATATATTGGATTAAATTCACTCGCCAAGTCCTTGAAGCAACTGGCATGTTCGGCATGATCGGTAAAGCGGACCGTGGCCCTGCTGCTGTTGAAGCCATTAAAGATAACCAGGCAACTTACCTCATGGCTGTGGGTGGT
>NZ_VPEU01000111.1:0-2090 GCF_013416975.1 Acinetobacter sp. YH18001
ATGCAAACAACCCTTTAGAAGTGCATGCAGAGAGCTATATCAATCAATTCAATGTTGCAAGACAGACTGCCTATCAAGCATTAAAGGATGCTTCAAAAGATTTATTTGCTAGACAATTTAGCTATCAAGAGATGAATAAACGAGGAAACATCGAAAACGTACTAAGCCGATGGGTTAGTGAGATTCGTTATATTGATGCTGAAGCGACTGTTAAGTTAATTTTTGCACCCGCTATTGTTCCATTAATTACTAAACTCGAAGAACAGTTCACTAAGTATGAATTACAGCAAGTTAGTAATCTCAGTAGTGCTTATGCTGTACGCCTATATGAATTATTGATCGCATGGCGTAGCACTGGCCAAACTCCTGTTATAGAGCTTGAAGAGTTTAGAAAAAAAATTGGTGTGCTTGATGATGAGTACACAAGAATGGGGAACTTTAAAGACAGAGTCTTACATCTAGCTATAGATCAAGTTAATGAGTTTACAGATATCACTGTTAAATATGAGCAGCATAAAAAAGGACGTTCAATTTATGGCTTTTCATTCTCATTCAAGCAAAAGAAAAACGTTAACAAACCAAATCTAGAAGCTAGAGATCAAAACACCTTAGATATTTTCACCAAGTTAACAGATGCCCAGCGTCATTTATTTGCTAACAAATTGTCAGAACTGCCTGAAATGAGTAAGTATTCTCAAGGCACCGAAAGCTATCCGCAATTTGCCGTACGAATTGCCGAAATGCTATTAGATGCTGAAAAATTTAAAGAACTATATCCATATCTAGTAAAGGTTGGCTTTCAAACAAAATAAAGATAATGTTCAGTAATATGCTCACCTGAACATCCTTGTACATGAACAGAGGGATTGTATTGAACACTACAAAATTTAGCGTTATGGACGCAAGTAAAGCCTTTAAAAAATCACGGACAACAATATATGAGGCTTTAAAAAATGGTGAATTATCAAGAGATAATGATGGTCTAATAGACTTATCTGAACTTATCAGAGTTTATGGCAACCCAATCGGTGTTCAGTCCAGTACACGTACTGAACAAGTTCAGAAGGATGTACAGGTACACGTTCAATCTGAAGTCGAAAATCTATTAAAAGATCAGATTTCTTTACTAAAAAATCAGTTAGATTTAGCAAATCAAAGAGAAAAGTCTTTGATGCAACATATTGAAGATCTTACTCATAGAATTGAGTTTAAAGGCACCTTAGAACAGTCACAACAAGAAAATATTGATAAGCTAAATGAATCTACAAATTCAAATATAGCAACGGATCCTCGGTCACAGACTGACTCTAACTATGACGAATTGACTACTTCCGAGAGTAAACGGATCCATCTTCCTGAGCATGTTGAACCAGAACCTAAAAAACGTGGCTTATTTGGCCGTGTGCTGAATGCTGTTTTTGATAATGACTAAGGGAGAAAGATCATGCCGAAACTGAAAGACATTGCCCTGGGAATTATTGTGGCCCCGCTGCTGATCCCGATCATGCTGATTGCATCGTACCAAGATAAAAAGGCACTCAAAAAAGAGCTGGATGAACGCCAAAAAGAAAAAGACCAGGCATCCTGATTATTCAATTGAGCTAATCAAAACCGTGGAACATTGATTAAAGATTAAGCGTAGAACGGTAGTCTTCAACAAAAAAGCCGAACTCAGCTAAGTTCGGCTTTATGGTATCAGTTAAAGCATTGAATTATATGAAATAAAATTTGCATTTCGTATAACGCGTATTATGTTAATTTTAGGAAGTCTTTACAGTTGGCCTTCAAGTAACTGACCTATTTCTAACCTGGTATAGCCACGTTCTTTAAAAATCAAAATAATTGCTTTTTTATAATCTTCAGAAGTAGAAGTCTTATATTTAGTTATCAGTTGATTCTCAGAATTCAGCTCTAGATCATTTTTGATGGTCAATACTTCGCTAGAGATCCTATTAAAGATATCCAGGTTAATGCCACGGGTCAGGCGTGTCTTTAGAGAGACATCTTTTGGGAGAACAGTAGAATAGGCAGGGAGTAATAGGACATCATCGAAGGTTAACGCGTCTTGAACGATGGTCAACATAACAGTC
>NZ_VPEU01000112.1:0-2085 GCF_013416975.1 Acinetobacter sp. YH18001
CATAATTTATTTTGCTGGCGATAAAGAGGATGGGATTTAGGCTTAGACTAACACAATAAAAAAACTCTCATTTTTTCGCAAGTCTTTCTGCGCAACAATTGTCCTACAAACTAAAAACAACTTGGTATAGCCTGATCAGGGCGATTGAATCAAAAAATGGTGGTGGAATTCGTAAAGCACCTTGTGCTCAAGGCAATAATGGTAAAAGTGGCGGTATCCGGGTGATCTATAAAGCGTACAAAATAGCCTAAATTTTATCCCCAGAAATTGGGGATAGTTTTCGCCCTGGAAGAGCTGATAACTTTGGGGAAATTCCAAAATTGAGCATTTTTTAATCTATTGGGACTTGCGCACTATTATTTATAGATTCTCTGTGGCAGCAGATGATTTTTATCGACGCAGATTCAAATCCCAAGTGCGACACATTTGTAGTTAGTTGAAAAAGTTAGGTGTATTCGTAGAATCATTGGACTTTTTCAACTCGCAATTGGAAAGCACACAATGAAGAAATACACCCAACTTTCTCAAGATGAAAGATACGAAATTTATGCTACTTTGAAAAGTAAAAGTTCAATCGCTAGCCTTGCTCGGGAGTTAGGGCGTTCACGATCAACCATCTACCGTGAATTAAAAAGAAATACTGGGCAACGTGGATATAGAGCTCAACAGGCAGCGAAATTTGCAAGTCAAAGACGGTACCGTCCTTCATCACCCATGACAGCATTTGCCTTCGCTTATATTGATTACTTGATTGGCTTGGACTGGTCACCAGAACAAATTTTAGGCGCTTTAACACAACGCGGTTGGCTGGATGTACCTTCACATGAGTGGATTTACCAGTACATTTATGAAGATAAATCAAAAGGCGGTAAACTCCACCTACATTTAAGGCATCAGAAGAAATATCGAAAACGAGGTTACAAAAACACGGATCGTAGGGGGCAAATCATTGATAAAACAAGTATTCATTGCCGAGACCAGGTCATTGATCAACGACAACGTTTAGGAGATTTCGAAGGTGACACTGTAATTGGTAAACATCATAAAGGTGCTTTATTAACTCTCGTTGATCGAAAGAGCTTGTACGTACATATTGTTCATTTAGGGCCAACGAGAGCATCCTCTCAAACGATTACTTGTGCATTAGATCGTTTACGGATGAGCCATGCTTATAGTGTTACTTTTGATAATGGTAAGGAATTTGCCGAACACAAAAGAATCACTGATGCCGGCATAGATACGTATTTTGCTGATCCTTACAAGTCTATTCAACGAGCAAGGAATGAAAATACGAATGGTTTAATCCGGCAATATCTGCCAAAATCATCATCGTTTGATGACGTGTCAAACGAACAAATAGGGCACCGTTGCAAATAGGCTGACATGATAAGCTAAATATCTTATTTATTTCGAGATACAGCAGATGAATCCCTTCCATGGTCGGCACTTTCAAGGTGAAATCATTCTTTGGGCTGTTCGTTGGTATTGTAAATATGGCATCAGCTATCGTGAACTTCAAGAAATGCTCGCTGAACGAGGTGTGAATGTTGACCACACCACAATTTATCGTTGGGTTCAGCGTTATGCTCCAGAAATGGAAAAACGCTTACGCTGGTATTGGCGTAATCCTACAGATTTACATTCATGGCATATGGATGAGACTTATATCAAAGTGAAGGGGCGATGGACTTACCTGTATCGTGCAGTTGATCAACGTGGTCATACGATTGACTTTTACCTTTCCGCTAGACGGAACAGTAAATCAGCCTATTGTTTTTTAGGAAAGATCTTCAATACGGTGAAAAAATGGCAAATTCCACGGGTCATCAATACAGATAAAGCAGCGACCTATGGCCATGCTTTATCACGGTTAAAGCGAGAAGGAAAATGTCCAGTAGATATTGAGCACAGGCAGATTAAGTATAAAAATAATGTCATTGAATGTGATCATGGTAAGTTAAAGCGGATCATCAGGGCCACATTAGGATTCAAATCTATGAAGACGGCTTATGCCACAATTAAAGGTATTGAAGTCATGCGTGCACTACGTAAAGGACAAGCATCGTCATTTTATTATGGTCAGCC
>NZ_VPEU01000113.1:0-2058 GCF_013416975.1 Acinetobacter sp. YH18001
CATGGGTTTTTAAAATTTTTTTCTACTTAATTTTCAACTGGTTTTTACTATTGGGACTAAAGGGAGGAAAATTAAGCCAGAAACAGCCTTAGAACAAATATCGTACACTCAACCACGCAAGTACCCATCGCACGGCACTTAATGACGCTTGTTTAGACATAATTCTAAAATAATCATATTTATTATGTTTCATCACTATCGGAAAAAACTGATGTTCTGTAAGGATTGAAAGCATAGGTTCATCCTCTGCCGTAAAATGCATCAATACTTTTGTTACATTACTTTCATACAACCATTTTTTTATTAACCAATTATAAGTTTCTGATTGGTTTTGTTCTAAATAATCAAATCGCTCTAAAATCTCTTGTGCAGAATTAAAATCTACAGCACTTAGTAATTCAGGCAAACGTGCTAACTTTCCTTGTGTCGATAATGGATGTCTTCCTATATTTGAACCACGTTTACCTGACGGAATGTTTGCCATCGTAATTAAAGCTCTCTTCCAGGACTCAATATCTAATCGTGGCTGCCCCTGCCCAGAAATAAGATACCGCTCAATATCTTCAAACTTTTGAAATAATTCGTGTTTAATTACTTTTCCCGTCGAATTCCCTCTTTTCTGAGCATAGATGACCCACCTCTGACTTTGTCTTTTTTTGAGTACATATTTTTCGATGGTATCTCTCAACTCATATTTTAGATTACCATTCTGTTGATGAATCGCTTGGAAATGCCTGAATAAATTACTCCGACTCATGACTCGCTTAAAAAATGCAGTATGTAAATTGGGTTGCTGTTGTTGCATGCTATAGGCATAAGTAGCCAGAAATAAGATATGAACATAATGCTTTAATGTTGTCGATTCATGTAAATGTCCAAGCACTCGACTAATCGCCTTAATCCCTTGCCCAACCTGTCCTTCATTGCCTACTAGCGTATTAAATTGCTCATTCGATGGCATCCAATTTTGTAGCCATGGCAGTTCTATCGTAAGCGCTTTAAAATCCACCACTGTTTGCAAACACTTTAAAGTATATGCACTTGCAAACGTATGTCTTAAATGATGTAAGCTGAGATCAACATCTCCTGTGACTTTCTTTAATATTTGAGATATTTGATTAAAAAAAGGCCTATGCTCACTGTTCTCATCAGACATTAATATCGATTTTTTTTTATTCTTATAAATGTCCTCTAATCCCTTTTGAATCGTCTGACTTAACAAACTCATCGGAACAACACGTTCTGATCCAAGTGTTTTTAACTGATGCTCACCATAAGGACGAATTCGAAGCATATCCTCATCAATATCTAAGGGCCGTAAATGAAGTGTCTCTGAACGGCGTACACCCATCGCTGCAGATAAACGAAAATGACGCTGAATCTCTAGACGTAAAGCAGCATCATTCACCCCAGATTCTAAAGATTGTAATATTTGAACGATCTGCTGCACTTCATTTTTTGAAAAAACTTTAGCACTTGCTTGATGCGCTGTACGCTTGTGTAACTTTATACGATCATCATTTAACTGAATTAAAAAATCTCTAAAGCGATTCCACGCAGCGAGATGCTTGCGGTGTGGAAAATGCTCTTGCGTCAACTCCATCCATTTTTGAAATACATCTTCATCAATCTGGCTATCTTTTGTTAAATCTTCTGAAAACCCCAATATACCTGCACTGACGATGGCCAAATGTAGATGAATCATATTTCGATTCTGTAGACTTAACTCTTCTGCATCACAGCGTAAAATCAGCCATCGCACAAAGCACGTTAATAAATTGACTGAGTAGTGATTCGTTTCATTATTGGCAAGCTGTTTAAGCCAAATGCTTGATCTAGACTCACCTTTTAGTTGCTGAATCATCGCTAAAATATCAGACAAATGTAGTTGCTCATCGTCTATTTCTATTTCACTTTCTGGCTCAGTGCTATCTAAATTTGTGGTTAATTTTTCATATTCGAATAAGCGTAATAATTCATTTATCATAAAGGAAGCCCAATCGTAGATATGATTGGGCTTTTTACATATAGGTCTGTTTTTTTCTAAATATTGGCTTT
>NZ_VPEU01000114.1:0-1973 GCF_013416975.1 Acinetobacter sp. YH18001
AAGTGGGGTTCCGCAGTTTAGTCACATTTTTATTATGGGGGCTATTTTATTATTATTTAATAAAAGTTCTTCAATAAATATTGAATACTCTAATACAATTTTATTGTTTGTCGCATATGCAATTTGTGTGAATTTTGCCTGGTATTTAATCGTTTTAGATTCCAGTTATATGATGTCGACTGTTTACTGGATCTTTAATTTATTATTCTTTTTATTAATGATGAACCTGAATCAGGTTCAGATTAATTTTTTCCATGAAAAACTATTATTTCTTATTCCTTTCTCCTATGTCATTGAAATTATTATCTGGGCAAGTAACTTAGGTCGTTATGATTTTGACCCACGATACAATGGTCTTTTTAATGATCCTAATCAAATGGCATTTTGGGTGCTCAGTACCTGTGCAATTTATTTATATATTTCTGGAAGCAACTTTAAAAAAATAGTCGTTTATTTGTTAGCCTTATTTCTGATTTTATTGACCATGTCAAGATCTGCTTCTGTTGGCTTTTTAATGTTAACGCTAGGATTTATATTTAGCCAAAAAGGAGAACTCAATAAAAGAATATTTGTATTCTTTGGGACCTTGGTTTTTTTTGGTGTTTTAAGCTACTTTTTATATAACATGGGGGTTTTTGATAATGTTGTATTACGATTTGTAGAAGGATTAGATCAAAGAGATAGCCAAGTAGAAGGACGCGGTCTTTTTAGTTTTTTTGATTATCCTCAATATTTGATTTTTGGGGCTGGGCAAGGTGCTCACTGGTTATATAACCCCACAGGCAATGAAATTCATTCAACTTGGTTAGGAATCTTGTTTTATTATGGAATTGTAGGCATATCCTTATTTTTAATATTTTTATATCAAATATTCAAGAAACTTTCACTTTCAAACAAAATAATATTATTAGGGCCAATGTTATATGGGTTTACCACTTATAGTGCAAGAACGCTTATTTTCTGGTTTTTATTGGCGGCTTTTTTACTATTTTCAAATAATAATAAGGAAGAATAAATATGTATATTTCTATAGGAATTCCATTTTTTAATGCAGAAAAATACTTGGAAGATGCGATTAAGTCAGTACTGGCTCAAACTTTTAAAAACTGGGAGTTAATATTGGTAGATGATGGATCAACAGACCGGTCTTTAGAGATAGCCCAGTCATTTGTCGATCCTCGAATCCGTATCATTTCTGATGGGTACAATAGAAGATTGCCTTACCGCTTAAATCAGATTATTAATGAAGCAAAATATGACCTTATCGCACGTATGGATGCTGATGATTTAATGGCAGTAGACCGGCTGGAAAAACAGGTTAAAGTTTTGAATGAAAATCCAGAAATTGACTTAGTGGTAACCAGCTTATATTCCATTGGCAATAAAAATGAAATTTTAGGAAAAAGAATCTTTTCTAATCACCAGATGCAGCCAAAAGAAATTTTACAAGGTCTGACCAATTTATTACATCCTTCACTTCTTGCACGTAAGGCATGGTGTCAAAGAAATCTTTATCAAATCGATAACTGCTTAGCTGAAGATTATGAATTATGGCTCTTGGCAGCGATAAAAAATGATTTTAATTATCTGGTTATGCAAGAACCCTTGTATTTTTATAGAGAAGTAGAAAATGTAAAAAAAGAAAAAATGGTCCGTGGTTATAATACCCAAATTAAAGTGATTAAAAAATATTATAAGAATACTATATCTGATATAGACAAAAATAAAATTATTTTAAAATTTCAAGTCAAAAAAATTGTAGTGAGAATATTAAATTTCCTGAATTTAATGCAAGTTCTACAAATACGTAGGATTACATCTGTCTCTGATCAGGATAAAGATTTTTATAATGAAATATTTATTATTTCAAGGCAAACCAAGTTTAATTAATATAGAGATAAATTGCTGTTAAAAAACAGATTTTTTAGAGACTGAATCTCATAAAAAATTACGCATGACCTCCCTGTATTTTT
>NZ_VPEU01000115.1:0-1938 GCF_013416975.1 Acinetobacter sp. YH18001
ATGTGATAAAAAACCGCCAGTTAGGTTAATGCCAGTCAGTTAAGGAAATTTAGATTAAAAATAAATCTAAATTTCCTTATTTTTGAATTTTAATTGATCTAATTTTATGTGTTATTGAACATAATTTTAGTTCTGAAATTCTTAACTGATCAGCATTAGCCTGTTAGGTAGTTTTTTACTTTTGAAGAAATAATAAATATCTTTTATTTAACATAAACCCTCATATACAAAATTCGGGTGTCAGCCCCAAATAGAAATGTCCGGTTGCTCCAAAGTAAAAATTTCCGCTTTTAGAATACGCACTTTTGTGAGTGTCGAAGCGGACGGTTTGAATTACAGCAGATTGATGGATTCCTCGCTCCAAGCGCCTAAAATGAGCCAATGTCTGGCTGCCCTGCTTGATCGAGCAATTGAATCGTCAATTTATTCAGTCCTTAAGGATTGTAGAGGGTGGTTCAATGAGCTGGGTACCATTCTTGTGAGCAAATGCCTCATCCATTTTCTGCGCAACAGCACTGGGTTCACCATGTTTCGCAATATATTCAGCCCTTCTTTGCATAAACTCCGCTTCTCTTTGTTGAGCTCGCTGTATTGATTCATCAGGCTGTTGCCGTGGTTGTGTCGTCTTATAATTATAGAAGCCGACACCACAAACCAGGACAATCAAAAAAGCGATTTGTTTTTTAACAACTTTATTCACTTGCTCTCATCTCTATCAAATACCATCGCTTTTCCAGGCAGCAAAATTTCACCCTATTTAAAAAAATGGCTCAGTTATTTTATTCATCAATCTATTGATATTGTTAAATATTTATAAAGAGCCATTTCATCATCTTAAAATACGACTACCTTCAATCCACACCCAAAGCTTTAAATACCGCATCCACAGGATCCGCATAGAAGTTGGTCTGGAAGTTGATAAACAGTTCCACAGGAATCATTGGGATATCTGCCGCACTACTCATTGGCAAAGCAACCTTCTTGGCACCCGCATCAAAAGCCACCTGAAGACACTCAGCAATACTTTCCACCGGTGTCACAGAACCACCCAAGCTCATATCACCCAGTACCACCATCTGACTTTGTACCGATCGTCCTAACAGGCCAGAAGCAAAAGCCACTAAACTTGGCAGAGCAAGATGGCTGAGCGGGCCGGTATTCTGTAATTCCACCACATGTAAGTGGAAGTCATGTTCCAGCACCTTACTGCCACCCGAGATCCGGGATGCATTGGCCTTGAAGTAGTCAAATGCAATTTTGTCCTGCTCCTTGGCACTACTTGAATTCCATAAGCCTGATGTCGCCAGCTTTCCTGAACCTTTGGTGACTTGAAGTTCTAAGCGGTATAACCTCGGCATGCCTTTATTACTGAGCCCGATGGTATATAAGAAACCTGGCTTGGCTGGACCTTCGGGAATCAGTCCACCACCACCCTGCTCTTTTACCGATACAAAATGTTCTTCTAAGGTATCATTATCGATATAGCTGAAATGAACATCATAGAATTCCATGCCACCAATTTTCTTCAGCGGCTCTTTGATACGACGGCGCACCTGCAACGCATATTCCAGACACTGGCGTACATCTTCTTTATTAAACGGCTTTGTTGCACAAAGATTTGAAATGCAAAGCGCCCCTAATTGAGCCAAATTTAAGGCGTAACTTGGGTAAGTGGTCGACCTAATTCCGTAAATCTGTTGAGGACTGCTACACGTGCATGAATTTCATTCACCTGACTAGGAAAGCTTCTTGCCATTAATTTATCGCCTAATAATTTGATGCAATGCATCTTGGTTTCCACCAAACTGCGGCGATGATAGCCTGACCATTTTTTCCATAATGTCCTGCCTAAACGTTTAACTGTTCGAAGTAATTCATTTCGCTCTAGCGAGCTACTCTTTGTATCTTTCCATGGTTTCGCATTTTTTCTAGGTGGAA
>NZ_VPEU01000116.1:0-1902 GCF_013416975.1 Acinetobacter sp. YH18001
AAGACTGAAATATTGTAAAGTAAACTACTTATATTCTGTATTATTTATTTTATACGATTTATAAGAGCCTTAGTTTTTTAATATATTAACCATGATCTATTGACAGAAAACTAGTAAAGTAAATGCCCGCTGAAACTAATTATCCGTGATTTGAGTTATTTAATGCTCTAGTAAAACAGCATTAAATAACCCGATCACGGCATCGAGTGTGGTCAGATCTATGATGAAACTCGGCTAACCAAAAATATTGTATTGGAACTAAAATGCCCTATAGATGGCAGTATAGGGCATCTAAATTACTGAACGTTAACTACGATCTTGCCGATTTGGGCATTTGTTTCCATGTATTTATGAGCTTCTTGGATATTCTCAAAATTAAAGACTTGGTCAATTAAAGGTGATAACTGACCTGACTCCAAACCACGATAAACAAATTGTTTTGCCTGTTCTAGCGCATTGGAATCAGTGGTAATTTCAAAGAGCTCATAACCACGTAATGTTAAATGTTTGCCTAAAACATCCATAACACTCATTTGGATATCACGTGTATCAAGCGCACCATATTGGAAGAATGTGCCTTGTTTAGCCATAGCTTGCATGATTTTACCTACAGCTGGACCACCTACAGGATCAAACACCATATTTACCCCCTGGTGATTGGTAATACGATTCAATTCATTTACTAAATCTTGCTCCTCAGTAGCGATCACATATTTAGCCCCTAGATCTATCAGTTGCTGCTTTTTAGCACTAGTACGAGTTAATGCGATTGGGGTAGCGCCTAACATATTAGTAATTTGAATTGCTGCCACGCCAACACTGCTAGATGCAGCACCAATAACAACATATTGGTCTTTCTGTAAGTTGCCAAAATGTACTAATGCACCATAAGCCGTCACAAACATCATCCAGCTTGCAGCCGCTTGTTGGAATGTCAAATCTTTAGGATGTTTTACAACAGCATGGACTGGCAGATTGATGAGTTCTGCGTATGTACCATATTCATCAAAACCAAAAGATGGAATGACACTCACTGCATCGCCAATACTAAACTCTGAAACACCTTCGCCAATCGCTGTAACGATACCTGCGGCTTCATAGCCAAGTACAGAAGGAAAAGTGGGTTCAATCACATAATTACCGGTACGGTACATGATTTCAGCCCGATTTAAGCCGATCGCATGGACTGCCATTTGTACTTCACGTGCTTTGGGAGCAGGAATTTCTAGATCTTCAATTTGTAGGACCTCAGCACCACCGATAGCACGCATCACCACAGTTTTAGACATGTTTCTTTTCCATATGTTTAACAGATGGAATTAGCATAGTGGTTCAAACAGATCAGATAAATAAACAATCTATTTATAGATTGGTTCTATTTTTTATCACAATCTCTTGCAAATATCCTTTCAATCCAATCTATAAAGACTTGCATACGTGCAGGTAAATGTTCACGGTGAGTGTAGAGCAAAGAAATAGGTTTAGGCATATTTTGATAAGTTGATAACACTTCAATGAGTTGGCCATTCTCGAGATACGGCTGTATTGCATGACGAACCCCTTGAATTAAGCCCAAACCATGTAAGGCTGCGCTTAAAAATGATTCTGAATCATTGACTAAAATACTTGAATCCAATTTATATTCTTCAAGTTTCTGATTCACAATAAATTGCCAATTCATAACCTTACGTTGTTTACCGCTAAAATAATTGATGGCTTGATGGTGTTTTAGATCATCTAAGGTATGCGGTGTGCCATATTTTTTTAAATAAGAAGGGGCAGCACAAGTGATCATTTCAACTTGTCCAAGTGATTTTGCAATGAGGGTTGAGTCATCTAAGTAGCCGAGTCGAATTGCAAAATCGACACCTTGATCAATGAGATCCACTAAGGAATCAGAGG
>NZ_VPEU01000117.1:0-1922 GCF_013416975.1 Acinetobacter sp. YH18001
GGCGAAACTCTGGAAGAAACCTATCCTCAACTGAAAAATGCCTGGTTTGCCGAGCAAAAAGGGCTGCATATTGATGCTTGGGCGCAAATTAATGGACTGGAGTTCGAGGGCAAAACTAAGGACCTTGACGGTCATTCAGAAACTACTGCTAGTTTCTGGTTGTGATTCTGGACTGAATTAAAAATAACCACATTGGCTGAATGTATCAAAAGTTAAATCATGTGATTAATCATTGATACATCTGCAAAAATGAGCTCATCGCTCTGTTGATTAATACAGTAATTCACCAAACAAATCCGCTCTAATCTCTTCCAGACTCAGATCTGATTTCATTCTATTACAGATGGGATGAACCAGCAGACCATTCTCTAGAACACCTTGCCCACCTACGGCTTTGGCAATCCGATGATCCGATTCAGTAGAATCAAGATAGATCAATCCATCACAAATGAGGCAAAAGTTATGATTACCCACCAGAAAATTGTGCTTAAGCAGACTCTTGGTTAATGCCGAAAAGGCCTTGGGCTTTGACCGAGAAATTGGACTAATCGACTCCACATATCCCACCACATGCTTGACGACTGCATCATCATAACCACCCAAAAATCTTTCGACATAAAACTCGTTAAAGTTTATGTACTTGAAGGCCTTAGACATGGACAGAATAAAGGTATTCAGGCATTCCTCATCATCAAAATCAACTTCCATTTCCAAGCTTAAGCAAATAAAGGCTTTATAGACAATTTGTAGCCGATCATAGCCCTTGATACCACTGCCGAACTTGCCGACCGTTTCAGTGGTCGCCACGGGGAAATTAGCAATCAAGAACTCAATACTACGGCGTACCCGGGTGAAGTCTTTGAAACTAATCGTTCGATGATGAATCTGCATGAGGCTTTCATGAATTTCATACACAATTGAAAACCATGCAAGAAAAGAAGTAATCTGAAAACGCTGGTCCTTATAAAAATATAAGTATGGATGAAAGCCCAAACTCGGAACCCCAGTATTTTTTACAGGCGTCGCTATTCTGCAAAGAATGGTCAACAGATGCGACATCAGGTTTTCAACGCGTTCCCCCTGATTCAGACTCATAATATTATGAATCTGATCACCAGCAATGATATTCATCAACTCATTGACCAAGCCAATTTTTTTGCCATGACTCATTTCATTGTCTAATAAAATGGTCGAAAAAAGGAGCTGATGGATCCTCTCCCCTAACTCAATCAGCTCATTTAAACGTGTATATTGGAGCTCTTCCAAGTTAGATTTATTGTCATTGATATAACAACAGGCATAGATCGCATAATAGGCGTCACTCCCGCGACTTCTTAGATGATATTCCTCATATTTATCTAGACGTTTAGTATCTGAGTTAATCGATTGAAATACCCGTCGCGCATCTTCTGGAGTCCCCAGTACCTGCCGGAAACTGATTTTAATATCGCCTAATTTCGATTTTTTTTCTGCAAATTCGGCATCAGTACAAATTTTTTGAAAATCAGCAAGATCTCCTAAATAATTGCGGAGGTAACGAATATCTTGTTTTTGTTGATCATTGAAATTAGGTGCTTGAGGGACTTGCTCATCCGCAAAATATCTATTGATCCATGCATAAATACAGGAAAGACGATGTGCCCCATCAATAATGTAAATATTGCCGTGTATATCTTTCCAATACAAAATGCATAAATTGATGTTTTGATCTTCTGTGCAATCCTCAATAAAGTTTGCAATTTCTTGCACGCTCCAACATTCCGTAGAACGCTGGTTATCCGCTTTAAATAAACATTTGATGATTGGATGCTTTTCAAAATCAGTCACTCTTGGTGTTCCAATGAAAAAACTCATCAACAACCCTGAAAACCTGGTTGTCGAAATGTGCAAAGGCTTTGTCCTCGCTCATCCAGAACTCGCAT
>NZ_VPEU01000118.1:0-1911 GCF_013416975.1 Acinetobacter sp. YH18001
TTTGGTATTACGTCTAGAAGAAAGATAAAAATCAATGGTATCGCCACGTTGATCGACTGCACGATACAGATAAGACCATCGTCCATTCACTTTTACATAGGTTTCATCAATATGCCACGAGCTCAGACCTGTAGGATTACGCCAATACCAGCGTAAACGTTTTTCTATTTCAGGAGCATAACGTTGAACCCAACGATAAATCGTCGTGTGATCAACATTCACACCACGTTCGGCCAGCATTTCCTGCAGTTCACGATAGCTAATGCCATATTTACAATACCAGCGCACAGCCCAAAGAATGATTTCGCCCTGAAAATGCCGACCATGGAAAGGATTCATATACTGCACCTTTAGCTAAAACAGTCTTCAGCTTACCATTCGTGGTTATTTGCAACAGTGCCCTTTTAAATACCTCAAATGCATTATTTTGGCTAGAATCAAAAATTTAAATTGGTAGGTATTTGGTAGGTAGGATTCTTTTTAGCTTCATCCAATACTCATATTACGGTGAGGGTCACCGATAAAATAATCAATGGATGGTAGAAGGAATAACACCATGGCTTTTAAAAATATTTCAGATCAAACTAACGGTTTTTATATTCCCTGTGTTTCACTTTTTGGTCCGGGCTGTGCTAAAGAAATCGGGATCAAAGCACAAAATTTAGGCGCCAAGAAAGCACTGATTGTAACTGATGCTGGCCTGTTTAAATTTGGTGTTGCAGATGATATTGCAAATTATTTGAAAGAGGCAGGTGTTGACAGTTATATTTTCCCAGGCGCGGAACCTAATCCAACTGATATTAACGTGCATCATGGAGTTACAGCTTATAATGAAAACGCCTGTGATTTTATTGTATCGTTAGGTGGGGGTTCATCACATGACTGTGCCAAAGGCATCGGTCTGGTCACTGCAGGTGGCGGACATATCCGTGATTATGAAGGGATTGATAAAAGTACCGTTCCGATGACACCACTGATTGCAATCAATACCACGGCAGGGACAGCTTCGGAGATGACACGTTTCTGTATCATTACCAATACCGATACCCATGTGAAAATGGCGATTGTAGATTGGCGTTGTACCCCACTCATTGCGATTGATGACCCTAAACTGATGTTAGCCAAACCTGCAGGCCTGACTGCGGCAACAGGGATGGATGCTCTGACACATGCGGTCGAGGCCTATGTATCTACGGCCGCCAATCCCATCACTGATGCCTGTGCAGAAAAGGCGATCACCATGATCAGTGAATGGCTCAGTCCCGCAGTGGCGAATGGGGATAATCTGGAAGCACGGGATGCCATGAGCTATGCCCAGTATCTTGCAGGCATGGCTTTTAATAATGCCTCTTTAGGTTATGTGCATGCGATGGCGCATCAGCTTGGTGGTTTCTATAACTTGCCACACGGGGTCTGTAATGCGATTTTGCTCCCACATGTCTGTGAGTTTAACCTGATTGCCTGTCCGGAGCGTTATGCCAAAATTGCCCAATTGATGGGGGTGAATATAGAAGGTTTAACTGTAACTGAGGCAGCTTATGAAGCGATTAACGCCATTCGGCAGCTTTCATCGTCAATTGGCATTCCATCAGGTTTAGCGGAATTGAATGTAAAAGAAGCTGCCCTCGCCACTATGGCAGAAAATGCGCAAAAAGATGCCTGCATGTTAACCAATCCACGTAAGGCCAGTCATGCTCAAGTCGTGGATATTTTTAAAGCGGCAATGTAATACCTCCTTGTAAGTCTTATTTTCAATCATCTGACTTACACTTTAACAGGCCTTATTTCGAAGCCAGAGAATCCTTGGCAATAAAGGTCACCATGGATTCACCCGGACGCGAATAGGCCATGATGCGGTCATATTGCCCCGTGGTCATCAGTTCCTTTTCAATCCGATCCGTGACCTGTAGG
>NZ_VPEU01000011.1:0-67876 GCF_013416975.1 Acinetobacter sp. YH18001
TCTACCATCAATCAATGAAAATAATTTCGATCGATCAACCAGTAAAAATCCACACAAGTTGTTCTTCATAAGCTCTTAATGATCTTCTTGCTGATTCGTCACCAGCAAGCTAGGTCGGCTATATTACTCTCTATCTCTAGAAAGTCAACCAGTCATGAACATTATTTTTAAACTTTCTTTCTAAAACCTAACTCAATCAATTTTAACTAAGTCACTGTTTTATCAGAAGTTTTAATCTTCATCACTGCCGATGGATGTGCATTCTACAGCATTTCACACCCAACACAACCCCTATTTCTAAATAATTCAGCAAAAAACTAACGACTGTTTATTTATTCTACAAAAAATGCAGGTTTTCCTATTTCCTGAGTAAAAAATATACATTCCAAGGAGGTTTATAGTGTTTATTTACTTATAAAAGCTATTTCTGGTGGATTTCAGATTTATATTTTAATTTATCTTTTCTTTAGCAAGAAAAATATAGATATCAAGACTGATAAATTATTTATATTTCCCTTTTATATAAATGCTGAGGAACTCATACACTTCACCAAAATAAAATAGTATGAAAATGAGAATGCCTCAATATTCCTCCATCCTTAAACGCATCATAATCCTTCTTCAGCAAAAGACATAAAATAAAAAACCCATCTCACCTGCATAGCTATATTGAGTGAAAAATAAATTGATATAGAGATACAAGTGATTACATAAACAATTATTAAAAAGGCGACTATAAATAATATTGTGTATTTTTTATACTTATTAAATTTTAGGCATAAAAAAACCGCTTAACGCGGTATCTTTTATCTCGACCATCTTTAAGGAGATGGTCGGAGCAGTAGGATTCGAACCTACGACCCCCTGGTCCCAAACCAGGTGCACTACCAGGCTGTGCTATGCTCCGATTTCAACTTTAAAAGTTGGGGTGAATGACGGGATTCGAACCCGCGACAACTGGAATCACAATCCAGGGCTCTACCAACTGAGCTACATCCACCATCATTTTGATTCTTAACATCAAGCGACCAAATGGCGCGCCTGACAGGATTCGAACCTGTGACCATCCGCTTAGAAGGCGGATGCTCTATCCAACTGAGCTACAAGCGCGTTACTGATGCAAACATCATTTGCCTTGAAGAATTGGTCGGAGCAGTAGGATTCGAACCTACGACCCCCTGGTCCCAAACCAGGTGCACTACCAGGCTGTGCTATGCTCCGATTCATCTCAGCTTTCGTATCGAACATCGTTCGGTACGGTGTGCATTCTAGGCGTGACGCCCGGAGACGTCAACACCTATCTTAAAAAAAAACCTAAAAAACGCGCCAAGCGTTTATTTATCAAGCGCTTCAGACATTTTTTATACAAATTTTAACGTTTTAGTCCGGCACTAAAATTCAACATGCGATCTAGAGGCAGTTTTGCGCGTTCAGCCAGTACAGGATCGACATGTACTTCCTGATCCTTATGCTGTAATACATGCAAAATACCATCCAGCTCATTCATTGCCATCCACGGACAATGCGCACAAGAACGACAGGTTGCCCCTTCCCCCGCAGTTGGTGCCTCAATCAGGACTTTATCGGGAACTGCTTGCTGCATTTTATAGAAGATACCACGATCCGTAGCCACAATTAAACGCTGATGTGGCAAAGTCTGTGCGGCTTTAATCAGTTGCGAGGTACTGCCTACTGCATCGGCAATCTCGACTACAGACATGGGGGATTCCGGATGTACCAACACCGCAGCATCTGGATAGAGTGCTTTCATATTGACAATACCGCGTGAACGGAATTCTTCATGCACGATACAGGCACCATCCCAGAGCAACATTTCTGCACCGGTTTTGCTTTGGATATATCGGCCCAAGTGCTGATCCGGCGCCCAGATAATTTTTTCACCGAGACTATCCAGATGTTCAATAATTTCCACTGCACAGCTAGAAGTCACTACCCAATCGGCACGCGCTTTCACCGCTGCGGAAGTATTGGCATACACCACCACGGTATGATCGGGGTGCGCATCGCAAAAAGCTGTAAATTCATCAACCGGACAACCAAGATCCAGTGAACAGGTTGCTTCCAGGGTTGGCATCAGCACGGTTTTATCTGGAGATAAAATTTTTGAGGTTTCACCCATAAATTTCACTCCTGCCACCACCAACGTAGAGGCTGGATGATCGCGACCAAAACGTGCCATTTCCAGAGAATCCGAAACACAACCACCGGTCAACTCAGCCAGTTCTTGCACTTCAGGATCGCAATAATAATGCGCCACCAAAACGGCATCCTGTTTTTCCAGTTCAGCCTTGATTTGTGCAAATTTGTCTAATTTTTCCTGCTGGCTCATTTGATGTTCTTGAGGAACGCCTAAACGATCTAAATGCGCCTGCACAATCGACTTTGCTTCATTGGCTATTAATTTGGTCGCACTATTCATAACAACTCTTACTCTACCCTAATTATCCGTTATGACACGGACATTTACCCTACACCCTAATCACAATTGGCAAAATGCCATTTTTGACCAGTCATTAAAAATCATAAGATATAAAAAAAGCCCCACAACGGAGGCTTTAGAAACGATCTGAATTATGAACGATAATCTGCATTAATCTTGACGTAATCATAAGACAGGTCACAGGTATAGACCGTGTCTTTCGCTGTACCACGTCCAAGATCAACACGAATCGTCATTTCAGCTTGGGCCATCACACCTGCACCAGCTGCTTCAGTATAGTCTGCCGCCGCACCACCATCTTTACAGATTTGTACATCATCTAACCAAACCTGAATTTTTGCAACGTCTAAATTCGGCACACCAGCATAACCAATCGCTGCCAGAATACGCCCCCAGTTTGGATCAGAAGCAAAAATCGCAGTTTTAACCAATGGCGAATGTGCAATGCTATAAGCCACATCACAGCATTCCTGAATATTAGCACCACCTTCTACCGCAACTGTAATAAATTTGGTGGCACCTTCACCATCACGCACAATCAGTTGCGCCAAGCGTTTCATGGTACGCATTAACACATCAAGCACGACTGCATAACGTGGATCTTCAGTCGAAGTAATTTCAGCCCCCCCGCCTTGACCTGTGGCAATCAAGATGCAGGAATCATTGGTTGAAGTATCACCATCGATGGTAATGCGGTTAAACGACACATTTACTGTTTCTGTTAATAACTGCTGAACCAGTTCACGGCTGATTGGAGCATCGGTTGCCACATAACCCAGCATAGTCGCCATATTTGGACGAATCATGCCGGCACCCTTGGAAATACCGGTCATGGTATAGGTGGCACCATCCAGCTCGAACTGCTCTGAAGCGCCTTTCGGTGTAGTGTCTGTGGTCATGATTCCCGTTGCAGCATCGACCCAGGCATCATCACGCAATGAGTCTAGCGCAGGTTGTAAACCGCTGAGCAAACGCTCCATTGGCAATTGCTCGCCAATGACACCCGTAGAGAATGGTAAAACTTCAGCAGCCTGTACCCCTGCCAGTTCAGCCAGCTTGGCACAGGTGGCTTCTGCATTTGCCATGCCTGTAGGGCCGGTTCCTGCATTGGCATTGCCGGTATTGATCACCAGGTAACGCGGATTCCCTACCTGTAAATGCGCTTTAGATACATGCACAGGGGCTGCACAGAAGGCATTTTGAGTAAATACCCCTGCAACATTAGAGCCTGCAGCCAGTTCAAATATCACCAGGTCACGTCGGTTCTGATAGCGCACATAGGCTTCAGCCGAACCAATTTTAACCCCTTTCACCACATGCATCTGTGGCATAGATACGTCACCAACTGCCATTTTAAAGTCCAATATTGAAGTTTCAGAAAAATACAGCTTAGTTGATCTGCAACAAAAAATCGAGCCAAAGCCTGAGTCAGCTTGAGATTTATGATGGATTTTCACAATAAAAAACCAGTCATCAAGACTGGTTTCTGCATTTTAAAAAATCGGAGATTTTAATTTTTCGCAAGTTGCCCTGCTTCATTTAATAAAGCCTGCTTCGCTTGCTGCTGACTCGCGGCAGAAAGTGCCGGATTAGATGCCACAATACGATCTGCATTGGCCGCATTGGCCGGTGCGATCGCAGCGGTCTGCAACACAATCGGGCGATTCTGATTGGCAAAGGTATAACGAATCCCGGTACGCGGGCTGGCCACGGTCACTTGTTCATCTGTACGTTGTACTTGAGCTGTAGTAGAACCCACTGCTTGCTGAACTTTATCAAGTGTCGTGGTGGCTGCAGTTTCTGCAGAACTTAAAGCAGGCATGGCCAAAGCGGCAATCATGAGCGTTTTTAATACTTTTTTCATTCAGGTTATTCCACTTTTCGGTGTTGAATGAGCCATTAAATACCATTTAATCCGCAGGACTGCAAATAGTATTCAGTTTCTGAAAAATCTTTATACATAAAAAATCAGAGCCATGTGGCTCTGATTTTCAATATCGCTTAGATTCTGCCATGACACTGTTTATATTTCAGGCCTGAACCACATGGACAAGGTGCATTACGGCTTGCCGGCGCTTCAAAGACTGGCGCTACCGGACTTGCCTCAGCATTTTGTTCAGTCGTATTTTCATGTTCATCTGCCAGTAAACCGTCGAACTCATCATGAGATAACTGCAAACGCATTGCCTCAGCCTGTGCCTGCTGCTGCGCTTCCATTTCAGCCAGCTCTTCAGGTGTTGGAACATGAATACGCGATAAATCTGTAACGACATCCGATTTGATGACACCCAGCATATTCACAAACAGGTTATAGGCTTCTTTTTTATATTCCTGCTCTGGATTTTTCTGTGCATAGCCACGTAAATGGATGCCCTGACGCAAGTAATCCATCGCTGCCAGATGTTCTTTCCAGTGACGATCCAGAGAATTCAGCATAAAGTGACGTTCAAGCGATGCTGCAGATTCCGCACCCATTTGTTCACGACGTGAACGGTAACGATTCAGTACTTCATCGCTAATACGCACCACCAATGCCTCTTCATCGAGACGACGGTCCTGTTCCAGCCATTGTGCGATAGGAAGATCCAGTGACATGTCTTCACGCAAGGCCAATTCCAGACCTTCAATATCCCACTGGTCATGAATCGACTCAGGCGGAATATAATTGGCAATTACACCCTGCATCACTTCACGGATCATTTCTTCAATATAATCTTGCAGCGAATTTTCTGCCAGAATGTCATCACGCTGACTATAAATAATCTTACGCTGTTCGTTATTCACGTCATCGTATTTCAGCAAGTTCTTACGAATATCGAAGTTACGTGCTTCGACTTTACGCTGTGCATTCTCAATCGAGCGAGACACCATTTTGTGTTCAATCGCTTCATCTTCCTGCAAGCCCATGGCACGCATCATACCCACCACACGGTCACCGGCGAAAATACGCATCAAGTCATCTTCAAGCGACAGGTAGAAACGCGATACACCCGGATCCCCCTGACGGCCTGCACGACCACGCAACTGGTTATCGATACGGCGTGATTCATGACGTTCAGAACCGATAATATGCAAGCCACCCGAATCCAGAACAGATTGATGATTAACATCCCATTCCGCTTTCAGACGCGCTTCGTCATCGCTTGTCGGATTTTCAATTTTGGCCAGCAATGCTTTCCAGTTACCACCCAGCAGAATATCGGTACCACGCCCCGCCATGTTGGTGGCAATGGTTACGGCACGCGGCGCACCAGCTTGCGCAATAATATCCGCTTCACGTTCGTGCTGTTTGGCATTCAGTACTTCGTGGGTAATGCCCGCAGCTTTCAGCTTATCGGATAGAATCTCAGATGCTTCGATGGTTGCCGTACCAATCAAGATTGGCGCAACACCGGCTTCATGCACACGCTGAATTTCTTGAATAATCGCGTTATATTTGCCTTCACGATTTAAATAGATTAAATCGTTCTGGTCATCACGGATCATTGGACGATGGGTCGGAATCAGCACCACATCCAGACCATAAATTTCTTTCATTTCCGCGGCTTCAGTATCAGCGGTACCGGTCATACCCGATAATTTTTTATACAGACGGAAATAGTTCTGGAAGGTTGTGGTTGCCAGGGTCTGGTTCTCTGGTTGAATTTCCAGACCTTCTTTGGCTTCTACCGCCTGATGCAAACCTTCAGACCAGCGACGGCCCGGCATGGTACGACCGGTATTTTCATCGACGATAATCACTTCACCATCATTGATGATGTATTGCACGTTACGTTGATATAAATAATGGGCACGAATTGCCGCAGTCACATGATGCAACAGATTCAGGTTCGACGCTGAATACAAGCTCTCGCCTTCTGCCAACAAGCCCATTTCAATCAGTTCACTTTCAATGGTTTCAAAACCCACTTCAGTAATTTCAACTGAACGCTGTTTTTCATCAATCCAGAAGTGACCGCCATCCGGCACTTTCTCTTCTTTCTGTGCCTGTAATTTTGGTGGAATATTATTAATGGCTGCATAAAGCTGTGAAGAATCTTCACTTTGACCGGAAATAATCAGCGGAGTACGTGCTTCATCAATCAGGATCGAATCGACCTCATCAATAATCGCATAGGTTAAACCACGCTGCTTTTTCTCAGCCAGCGAGAACACCATGTTGTCACGCAGGTAATCAAAGCCAAATTCGTTATTGGTACCGTAGGTAATATCGGCACGATAAGCTTCCGCTTTTTCCATCGGATTTTGCATGGAATAAATAATCCCGATGCTTAAACCCAAAAATTCAAATAATGGACGGTTGAGCTCGGCATCACGTTGTGCCAGGTAATCGTTCACGGTAATGACATGCACACCCTGACCGCTGATGGCATTCAGGTAACAGGCCAAGGTACCCATCAGGGTTTTACCCTCACCGGTACGCATCTCTGCAATTTTACCTTCGTGCAAGGTAATACCACCGATCAGCTGCACGTCATAATGACGCATGCCCATGACCCGCTTGGCGGCTTCACGACAGACTGCAAATGCTTCAGGCAATAATTTATCGAGGTTTTCACCCTTATTATATCGTTGTTTGAATTCTTCAGTTTTTGCAGATAAGTCTGCATCGCTAAGGGTAGATATCGTCGGCTCGAGCACATTAATCTTGTCTACGATTTTACGCATGCGTTTGAGTTCGCGCTCATTTTTGGTACCGAAGATTCCTCCGATCAGACTTGCCAACATGAATAGACTCTCTAAATCTTGCTTGTCAAATGAATATGTTCTTAGTCGTTATTATGGTGCTAGAAATTTGAACTACAAGGGTTTTGCTATAAAACCGCTGAAAAAAATCTGATCCTGAGTTCTAGCCCCGAGATCTAAGGCAAAGTAATGTAGCAAACTTTAGCTGTGCAATATAGTCAATTAGACGACTGATTTGTTTGATTCTAGATAGATAAAACAAATCACTTATGCTATTTATTCATAAAGAAAGCTAAAAACACTATTTTTAATCATAAAAAAATTAGTTCATATTAAATCTCATCTCTACATTAAAAGACCAATTGAGGCAAAAAGATGAGTTTACGTCTAGGCGACACCGCACCGAATTTTGAACAGCAATCCAGTGAAGGCCTGATTAATTTTTATGATTTTCTGGGCGATAGCTGGGGCATTTTATTTTCACATCCGGCGGACTATACGCCGGTATGTACTACTGAACTTGGTTATACCGCAAAGTTGAAAGATGAATTTGAAAAACGTGGTGTCAAAGCCATTGCCTTATCGGTTGATGATGTTGAATCACATCATGGCTGGATTAAAGACATCAATGAAACGCAAAATACCACGGTCAATTTTCCGATCATTGCCGATCAGAATCGTAAAGTGTCTGAACTATATGACTTTATTCACCCGAATGCCAGTGAAACGCTCACAGTTCGCTCTTTGGTGGTCATCGATCCAAACAAAAAAGTCCGTTTGATTATTACCTATCCGGCATCGACGGGTCGTAATTTCCATGAAATCTTGCGTGTGGTGGATTCATTGCAACTCACCGACAGCCATAAAGTCGCAACACCTGCCAATTGGCAGCATGGCGATGATGTGGTGATTGTGCCATCGCTAAAAGATGAGACTGAAATTGCACAACGTTTTCCTAAAGGGTATACCGCGGTCACGCCTTACCTGCGCTTAACGCCACATCCTGAGTGAGGATCAGCAAGGCACTGCTTCGCCCTGAGGAATATATTCCGCAAGAAGACGAGAAGCTATGCTTCAAGCAACAAATTAAAACGATTCCTTTTTAATTTTGCGCAACACAAGTGAAGTGCGCAGTAATAGATAAGCAGAGCACTGCTCTGTTCATAAAGAATATGTATAAGTACATCCACTCTTAACGTTGATGTATCTATATAAAAAGCAGCAAGATTAAAACTGAATTTCTAACCCGAATGACGTGCCGGTTTCGAAGTTCATCACCAGCCTATCTTTAGATAGGCTTTTTTAATCCTGAGAGTTTTGTCACCTTTTTAATTTTTGCTCCCCAATAAAAATGGATCTAGGCATAACCTGAATCCATTTTAAACCAAAGTACAGTAATACGCTGTCTTAGTTACGCTTATCTAAAGGCACCCAGTCAATCACCCAGGCAGATTTCATATTCAGACTGTCATCTGCAGCGATTTTTTTACGCGAAGCATCAGCAGTTTCCCGATCCTTTGATGGACCGACCATGATACGAATCCCTTTAGAGGTTGGACTCTTGGTCACTTTATAACCCTTGGCACGCAGTTTTGCCGCAACCGCATCTGCATTGGCTTCATTGGCTGCCAGTGCGACCTGCACCATCCACTGCTTGTCACTTTCACCTTCCAGCAATTTACGTGCCTGCTCAGCTTCTGCTTTCTTTTTGGCGTCTTCTGCTGCCTTTTTCTTGGCTTCTTCAGCCTTACGTTTGTCTTCGGCTTTACGTTTTTCTTCGGCGGCTTTACGTTCAGCTTCTTTCTTCTCGGCTGCCTTACGCTCTTCCTCAGCCTTACGTTTTGCCTCAGCCGTCTTACGTTCTGCTTCGGCTTTTTGCTGTTGCTCCAATTTACGTTTTTCTTCAGCCGCTTTGCTTTCAGCGGCTTTACGCTCCGCTTCTTTCTTGGCCGCTTCAGTTGAACTGTTGGCTTTTTGCTGCTCAAGCTTCTGCAGGGCTAGCTTTTTGTCTTGTGCAGCCTTTTCTTCAGCCAAGCGTTTCTGTTTGGCCTGTTCGTCTTCGACCAGTTCTGGTGGAATATTATCCGAGCTTTGCTGTCCCATACGATGCGCATTAAGTGCAGCATATTCTTCAGCCGCTTTACGCGCCGCATCTGCTTCTGCCTGCTGCTGCATCGCTAAAAATTCAGCCGCACGAGCCTCCTGCTCTGCCACAGATTTTTCCCGATCACGGCGTTGCTGTTCAAGTAAACGCTTTTCTGTTTCCACATCGACCGTCAAGGAACCCAGCGAATGATTCACTGCATCCTTAGTTTCCACTTCCGCAACCTGTGCCGGTTTCTGCTGACGATCCTGCTTGATTTCATCTTGACCTTTCAGGAGTAATGCTGCCAATAAAACACCACCACCGAGTAAAACAACACCGCCCATCCAGCGCTGTTTGTTATTCATTGACATTCTTCCAAATACTCCCATACCGCTTCTAAGGTATGAAATGATCCACATACCAAAATCAGCTGATTATTATCTGTTTGATCCAGTGCTGATTTAAAAGCTAATTTCACATTGTCAAATTGTTCTACCGCCTCACCGCCTAGAGCCTCAGCTAAAATTGTGAGCTCTGCCGCACGTGGGACGGATAATGGTGCAATTTTCCACAATTGAACCGTGTCTTTCAATAACTTGGTGACAGAATTTATATCTTTATCTGCCAACATTGAAAACACACAAACGATATTTTTATAGTTTTGATTGTAATTTAAATAGTTTCGCAACTGTTTCAGCAGAAACTCGACCCCATGCGGGTTATGTCCGGCATCAAAAATCACGGTTTTATTCTGGATTTGACAGACTTCAAAACGTCCCGGCAACTTTGCCGTTTGAATCCCTTGTGCCATCACATCCTGACTGACCGTTAAACCGCTCAGCAAAATTGCAGCCACAGCGGTAGAAATATTATCTAGCGCCAGTGAACCTGTTGGAAGTTTTAAGGTCGTACCCGAAGAGGCAAAGGCCCAAGACTGGCCATCTGCACATGCTTCATAGAAATAATCACGATTCACCGCATATAGGGGCGCGTTGCATTGCTGAGTTTTAGCTAAAATGGCTTGTGGAATCTGTTGCTGTCCACCAAATACCACCGGAATATTCGGCCGGATAATTCCGGCTTTTTCAAAGGCAATTTTCTCGATGCTATCACCGAGCCAATCGGTATGATCCAGACCAATATTGGTAATCACTGCTACATCCGGATTAACCACATTAACCACATCCAGACGACCGCCCAGACCGACTTCCAGCACCCAGACATCACATAACTGATCTTTAAAAATCACAAAAGCGGCCAAAGTGGTCGCTTCAAAGAAAGACAGGCTCAAATCACATTCGCGACGAGCCTGATCCACCTGAACAAAAGCATCCACCAACAACTGATCTTCAACTTCAATGCCGCGCAGTTTTACCCGCTCATTGAAACGATACACGTGTGGAGATTGATACAGTCCGACCTTGAAGCCTTGTGCATTCAAAATCGCAGCCAGTGTGGTGGTGGTTGAACCCTTACCATTGGTTCCAGCCACCGTCAGCACTTTGGCCGCCGGATGTGTCACACCGAGCTTTTCAGCCACCGGAATAACCCGTTCCAGACCTAAATCAATACCCGTAACGTGAACATGGCTCCAATAATCGAGCCATGTACTTAAAGAATCTGTTGCTAGCGGTGCTGTGTTCAATGCAGGTTCATCAATTTCGTAACAATACGGTAAACTGTATCACGTAATGCGTGACGGTGAACAATCTGATCGATTACCCCATGATCAAGCAAATATTCCGCGCGCTGGAACGGTTCTTCCAGTTTTTCACGGACAGTTTGTTCGATCACTCGTTTACCGGCAAAGCCAATCATCGCCTTCGGTTCAGCCAGATGTACATCACCCAGCATCGCCAGTGATGCAGTGACACCACCGTATACCGGATGCGTCAATACCACCACATAAGGCAGGCCTGCTTCTTTTAAACGCTGGATAGCAGCCGAAGTACGTGCCATTTGCATCAAGGACAACATGCCTTCCTGCATACGTGCACCGCCTGAAGCAGCAAAGCAGATCAAGGGCTGACGGGCTTCAATCGCACGCTCTGCCGCCTGAACAAAACGGTCACCGACCACTGTTCCCATAGAGCCGCCCATGAAATCGAATTCAAATGCACAGGCAATCATTGGGACGTCTTTGAGCAGACCCTGAATCACGACCAACGCTTCGGTTTCGCCGGTTTTCTTTTGTGCTTCTGCCATACGCTCTGGATAAGCTTTACTATCGACAAACTTTAACGGATCTTTAGCCTTAAACTCCTGACCCAGTTCAGTCTGTACCTGGTCAAAGAACCAGTTCAGGCGATCACGGGCTTTCATGCGTAAATGCTCATCACACTGCGGACAAACATAGGCATTGAATGACATCGCGGTACGGGTCACCAAAGCATGACATTCAGGACACTCGACCGTAGGCTCGGTAAATGTCGCTTTGTAGATCGTTTGCTCATCGGGTACATGAATGCCTGGAACAATGCGTTCCGTCCATGGGGTCGATGGGCTCAGAATTTTGCCTGATTTCACGGGTTGACTCATACTATAACTCATCGAGCGCTGCTCGAAGCTCCTTGACTTTATTCACCGTCGCAATAACGGCTTGTTCTGGTGCAAGCGTTGCAAACTGCTTTACAAACGCACTTCCCACAATAACTGCATCGGCAGCAACACCCATCGCTTTCGCAGATGCAGCATCGCTGATACCGAAACCTACGCCTACAGGAACATCAGTCACAGCTTTAATCTTTTGAATGCGGGCAGCGGCTTCAGAGACATCTAAAGTTGCTGCACCGGTCACGCCTTTCAAGGATACATAGTAAATAAAGCCAGTGGCCTGTTTCGCTACGTGTTGAATACGTGCATCGGTTGAAGTGGGTGCCAGCAGGAAAATCTGATCCATGTCATATTTTTCTAGTACTTCACCCAGACTTTGTGCTTCCTCTGGCGGTAAGTCCACCAGCAGCACGCCATCTACTCCACATTCGTAAGCATAAGCCACAAACTTTTCATAGCCAATCACTTCGACCGGATTCAGATAACCCATCAGCACCACAGGTGTTTCGCGATCTTTCAAGCGAAATTCTTTCACCATGTGCAGTGCGTCCAAAGTATTGGTTCCGCCTGCCAGCGCACGTTCAGCCGCTAAAGCAATTACGGGACCATCTGCCATCGGGTCTGAGAAAGGAAGACCCAGCTCAATCACATCGACACCCGCCTCTACCATTGCATGGAGCAAAGGTACAGTGACCTCTGGATGCGGATCACCAGCCATCACATAAGAAACTAAAGCTTTACGCTGTTGAGATTTAAGTTGTTCAAATCGTGTGGCTAAACGTGACATAGGGCTGAGCTTTCCTTAACGTGTTTCAAACTTGAGGCATTGACTATGTAAAAATACAAGACGTCGCATTGTAACGCTATTTTTTGTCCAATGAACAGTCTGCGATACCGACCTCGAGTATTTCATTTCCTGTACGAAGATTTCAAAACAATTCGGAAGGGTCTATTTACGATTATTTTGATTTTTTTCACAATGATCAAAGATGCCTAATTTTGCTATTAGCTAAAATCCTGAATATTTAGATAAACTTATTTTTATCATGCAAAAATTAATAAAAATGCAGATGTTAGCGCATTCATTTAAAGTTTTCTGAAATTGCAAAACCTGCTTTATACTAGTCCTATTCTCTTACTTTTTTATCTCCTATGCAGACTGATTCTGAGGCTACAGTGCAGGCACGCGCCATTGCACTGCTGCCGCTTATTGTATTTTTAACCCTATTTTTGGGTAGCGGGATCTATCATTCCCTGATTGGAACCGAATTTGCGTTCTATCAGGTGAAAGCGCCTGTTGCTGCCCTGCCTGCGATTATTTTGGCTGCATTGGTGTATCGCGGCAAACTCAATCAGGGCATTGAAGCCTTTCTAAAAGGGGCCAGTCATCCGAACTTAATTTTGATGTTTATGGTGTTTATGCTGGCCGGTGCCTTTGCCAGTGTCAGCAGTGCGATTGGCAGTGTGGATGCCACGGTACAACTGGGCCTGTCGATTATTCCGCCTGAATTTATCTTGCCGATGCTGTTTATCATCTCGGCATTTATTGCCACGGCGATGGGCACCTCCATGGGCACCATTGCAGCTTGTGCCCCGATTGCCTTTGGTTTTACCCAGGTCACCGATATTAATGTGATCTACGCCATTGGTGCAGTCGTAGGCGGTGCCATGTTCGGTGACAACCTTTCCATGATTTCAGATACCACCATTGCAGCCACCACCAGCCAGCGGGTGCAATTACGTGACAAGTTTAAAGTCAATGTCTGGATTGCTGTACCGGCCTCTATCAGCACCATTGTGATTTATATTTTAAGTACAGGCAGCTCCAGCCCCGTAGAATATAAAGATTTTAACTGGTTACTGGTCTTACCTTATATTGCGGTCTTTGTTTTGGCTTTTAGTCGCCTGCATGTCCTCGCAGTACTGACCATTGGTGTTTTGCTTTCGGGTCTGTTCGGTCTGTTTGCGACGCCTGAATTTAACCTGCTCAAGCTGAATACTTCGATTTATGACGGCTTTGTCGGCATGTTTGAAGTGGCATTACTGTCCATGTTTCTGGGGGGTCTGTCAGCGATCATGCAACGTGAAGGTGGTTTACGCTGGCTAATCGAGCGCATTTATAGCCTGACCCGTCTGTTTAAAGTTGGGCAGCAAAGGGCCGGCGAAATCGGGATCAGCTTTCTGGTGGTATTTTCAAATATCTTTGTGGCCAATAATACCGTCGCAATTATTCTGTCGGGTGATATGGCACGTGAAGTCGCCAAAGAATACGGCGTGGATCCCAAGCGTTCTGCAGCACTGATGGATATTTTCTCCTGCGTGGTACAAGGTCTGATTCCTTATGGTGCACAGTTGCTCCTCGCCTGCTCGATTGCAAAAATCTCACCGGTTGAACTGATTGGCGGCTTGTACTATTGCTGGATTCTGGCCATCTTCGCAATTGCTGCGATTGCGTTGAGATTCCCCAACCTTAAAGCAACCGCTTAATCTCTGTATCATCCTCACATCAAAAAGCGATCTGATTGGGTCGCTTTTTTATTGCTGTGCATGCTTTAACTGTTTCTTGCGCTGGAACAAAGTCTGTCCGGTGGCTGCTTTATAGGCGCGGGCCAAGGCCGACTGGTCGGAATAATCCAGCGCTTCAGCAATCTCGCTCAGACTAAGCCCCTGCTGTAACAAAATCTCACAGCGTTTGATGCGCTGCTGTTGCAGCAGTTTTTTAAATGAAGTTTGATATATGCTGAATAAGCGTTGCAAGCTTCGGGTCGACATCCACAACTGCTGGGCAAGCTGCTCAATTTTGATCGCCTGTTGCCTGGTTCGCAACTGTTCGGCAATGATTTGCTGTGCTTGCTGCAAGGTATTTTCAACAGGTACTTTTGCTGCAATCGCCTGTTCCGCCTGATGCACCAGCAACTGCAACAGCATCGGATCTGCCTGCTCAGGCCCATGTGCCAGCCCTTGTAAATCTAACTCTATGCCATAATAGTCCTGAGAAAATCTCACCTCACTGGCAAAAAACTTTTGATAATGCATTTTCGCCATATCAGGCGCATGGGCAAAACGCACACAACGCAGTAACAGTTGATGATCCTGCAAAATGACGCGTCCCAATTGCACCATCGCGGCCATGGTCAGCTCATTGAGCAGATTATATTTTTCATCCAGATAGGCCCAAAATAATTCAATACTGTGTTCATGCTGCTTCAACTGTAAAGGCACGAATTCACTGCCATCAATCACCAGCCGCTGAAAGCGCATGCTATAGCCGATCATTTCCGCGACACTACTGCTACGTGAAACCATATAACCCAGTACACCAAAATGCTCAGGACGAATGACCTGCACGATTTCAAAAATCAGCTGCGGACAGTTCAGATGTTGCCGAGTAGTTAAAATAATATGATTCAACAATTCCAAAGGTACTTGTGTATCAAAAGGCTGATCGATGAGGGTCACAAGCGAGTCATGCACATCTTGCAGAAAGTCGGCAGTTAAGGGTTCAATCCCCACATCACGCAAATAAGTCGCCCAGAGCTGAAGATAACCATTGGATATTTTTATGTCTTGCATGTGCGATTCTCGCTGGCAGCTCTAATCTGACCAGTTTTATTTTCATTTGGCATAAAATGTATAAAAATTGGCAAGCTCTGTCAAAACAATGGCGAGATTCGCCGACATACTGTCAGCATCGTCACAAAAAAGAATCTACAAGATGAACGCCATATTAAAATCCGCCCTACAGCCTGTGGTTCGCACCCAACTTGATTTTAAACTGGATGAAATTCCACGTTACTGGTTCGGCGGCGATCCCTTTATGACACGCATGTTCGATGCCCTAAGCCTGACCTTTCCAGACGGCGAGCGCTATTTTATTCAGAGTGTCCGCCTGTTCCGCGATCAGATCCAGGACCCGGAGCTGCAACAACGTGTCGCGGATTTTATCCGCCAGGAAGCCCAGCACGGCATCGCGCATGACAAAATGAATCAGTTGATGCGCGAGCAAGGCATGCCTGTAGACCAATTTATTGAACGTTTAAATAAAATTTTCAATTATGATCTGAAGCACCGCTCACCCCAGTTTAATATTGCCATTACCGCTGCGGCAGAGCATTTAACGGCGCTTATGGCAGAAACTTTTTATGGACAAAAACAGACCCTGAAAGATGCCCATCCTTTTGTACGGGCATTATTGGCCTGGCATGCCATTGAGGAAATGGAACACCGCGATGTAGCTTTTGATGTGATGAAAAATGTGGCTAAAACCCCAGAATTTACCCGTCGAGCCACCTTAGTCAGCACGACCATTTTAATGTTTAGTTTTACCGTCTACCGTGCCAATGTCATGCTGAAACATGATGGCTTTAGCCTCTTGCAACGCTTGCAGATGAATATCAAGAGCTTACCCTGGTTTTTTGGCCCAAAAGGCACATTGACCCGAATGGGCAAACAGTATCGAGACTGGTTTAAAAAAGACTTTCATCCGAGTCAGCACCCAGTGATTGCCCAATACGAGGTCTGGATCAACACCCTAAATGAAACCGGCGATCCGATTCAAGCCGGTGAAGCCTTCTGGCAGGCCGCGAAAGACTAAACGTGAGCATCGCTTAAATCAAAAAGCCTTCAAAATTGAAGGCTTTTTGATTTAAGCTGATTTACCATTTGGCATAATGCTGCTCAAGCAAGGCATATTCATTCAGTAAAATAATTTCCTGATCATCCTGCTGAATGGTGCCACAGACTTTGGCCTGCCACTGGCTAAACTGGCTGCCGACCAGACGCAAATTCAGATTTTCATAACGTCGCCAGCCTGTGCTTACAGTCAGATTTAGCTTTTCATCTAGCGATTGAATCGTCCATTGAGTTTCGGATTCCTGCTGAAAGAGCACATCAGCCAATGGATAAATTTTTCCGTTGATCCATAAACAGTTTTCATTACCAAAGCTTTCGTTAACACCGGATGCTAAATTAATTCCAATCCGCTGATTGGTCGCATCCCAAAAGTTACACGACAACCAAAACCAGGCAGTTTCTGGACGTAAAAAGCCACAGGTGTCATCCAGCAAGGCAAAAGTTCGTTCGTTAAATTGAATCTTTTGTTTTTGTTTATTTAAAAAATAGCCTTCGCAACCTAAGGTCGTGAGCTTTTGCGTATAAGTCCAACCGTTGATACCAGTTGGGCTACACATACTTAAAGGATCGGTTCCTGCACAAAAGATTCGTGCACTGAGCTGAATTTCGCCGTATTTACTGACATTGATATAGCGCACACCGTTGGCATGCTGAATATCGACCTGAAAAGGCGATTTATGAAAATAACTGTGATTGAATAATGGTTGTTCATCCAGCACAGTATGGCGAGACAGGAAATTAATCGCATTCCATTCCAGAACGTCATTGGTCATATGGTTGTAGACATAGACAAAACTGTGCCCTGCCCATGCAATATCGGCAATCGCCAGCCCAATGGTATAATGTTCGTGCTGAATACTACAAAATTTGAATTTCTTATATTTTAGATGCTTACGCCAGCCTGACAGCACCTGACCATAAGGGTTCTTGTATTGATATGCCTGATAGTCAATACTTTTTGGAAGTTCCTTGAAACGTCCATAGTGCGGTTGTCCATTTGCCTGAATTAAATCCATTTAAGATGTTCCATCTCAGTCAAAAGCTGTTTTTCCTTTCCGGTATTATGCAGATTATTGAACTTTGATAAAGATTTTTTTTAAGTCACTCGTCGAATCCTGACCCTCAGCCACGCTATAGCCCTATGCTTCAGTTTTAAATCGTAAGATAGGTATTTTCCCAGCGATTCGCACTAAAATGTCCCTCCACCAGCTGTACATATCGGCCATACACCTGATCAATCGCAATGCAATCATCGACATCCAGCACCCGGTCAGTATGCTGTTTTTGCCAGTGCTTGGCGAAATAAGCTTTACCGCGCTGTTTTGCCACCATGGCATTCTGTGCCACCACCAGCACATAACGGTGCAGCTCACCAAATTCACGTGCATCATAACCACCTAAATTAATCAGCCAAAGCTTTTCGGCAGCCTGATTCGGGGCAGCATCGCTAAATTGAACGTGATAATTTTTGCCCTCGAACTCCAGTCCATTAATTTGCGCCCAAGCATCAATATGCAGCCCTTTTTGCTCGGCAAACCAGGCATTTTTCAGTTGAGGATAGGTTTCTTCCAGAGTTTCGCCTACTGCCAGTACCACATCATGAACTTCTGTATTGGCACGGGCATGACGGCCACCAAGCATCACAATAAATAAACTGGGCATTCGATTTCCTTATTTCGCTGCAATTTTAAGAATGATTTGATCAATGCTTAGAAGTATATCGCAAAGTAATTCCATGATATTGAGGTGATGATTCGTCAAGACAAATTTCCTCAATTGACCCTAAGAAATTGTCCCGAAATAGTATCTGCTTACTCAACATTTATTTGTATTTCGAGATCATCACGATCCCGCCCAATGCTCAAAAACTCATCTTCAGTGAATACAATCTGGTAGCATAAAATTTCCTTCCAGCACCACAATGATTTCTAAGCGCCGAAAATTATTTTTTTGTACAAAATACAAACACAGCTAAACCATACAAATCTGTACAAATTTTCGCCCAAATTTCAATCTAAAAGCATATTTCGTTGACTGAAATGCGCTGAAAGACGATACTCTCAATGTTTTTATTTAAGCAAATCGGTTCAATGAGGCTGGACCAAAAGTTCGGTCCTCAGAAACTCAATCCAACGCAAGGGGCTATATATGGCTGGTGGAAAGTCAACTATCATTTACACACTGACCGACGAGGCGCCATTACTGGCGACTTATTCTCTGCTGCCGATCATTGAGACCTTTACTAAGCCAGCTGGCGTTGAGATCGTCAAAAGTGACATCTCTGTAGCTGTGCGCGTGCTCTCTGAATTTACAGATTACCTAAGCGAAGAGCAAAAGGTGCCTGACACTCTAGCTGAGCTAGGTCGTCTTACACAAGATCCAGACACGAACATTATCAAACTCCCAAATATCAGTGCTTCTGTTGGCCAGCTAACAGCGTGTATCAAGGAACTCCAGTCTAAAGGCTATGCCCTTCCTGACTATCCTGAAAACCCGGCCACTGAAGAAGAAAAAGCAATCAAGGCACGTTATAGCAAATGTCTTGGTTCAGCAGTAAACCCGGTACTACGTGAAGGTAACTCAGACCGTCGTGCACCTGCTGCCGTTAAAAACTATGTGAAAAAACACCCGCACTCTATGAGCGAGTGGAAACAGTGGTCTCAAACTCACGTTTCACACATGGACGAAGGCGACTTCTACCATGGCGAAAAGTCGATGACTTTAGACCGTGCACGTAATGTGAAAATGGAATTGATCACCAAGTCTGGTGAAACCATCGTTCTTAAGCCAAAAGTTGCGCTTCAAGATGGCGAAATCATTGATTCAATGTTCATGAGCAAAAAAGCGCTTTGCGATTTCTATGAAAAAGAATTAGATGATTGTAAAGAAGCTGGCATCTTGTTCTCACTTCACGTGAAAGCAACCATGATGAAAGTTTCACACCCGATCGTATTCGGTCACTGTGTGAGAATTTACTACAAAGACGCATTTGAAAAACACGGCAAGTTATTTGATGAGCTTGGCGTGAACGTAAACAACGGTATGGCTGGTCTTTATGAAAAGATCGAAACTCTACCAACCTCTGTACGTGAAGAAATCATTGCAGATCTACATGCTTGCCAAGAACACCGTCCTGCGCTTGCGATGGTTGATTCTGCCAAAGGCATCACGAACTTCCATTCACCAAACGACGTGATTGTAGATGCTTCTATGCCTGCAATGATCCGTGGTGGCGGTAAAATGTGGGGCGCTGATGGCAAACCTTATGACTGTAAAGCCGTCATGCCTGAATCAACATTCGCACGTATTTACCAGGAAATGATCAACTTCTGTAAGTGGAATGGCAATTTTGATCCACGTACAATGGGTACAGTACCGAACGTTGGTTTGATGGCACAAAAAGCGGAAGAATACGGTTCACACGACAAAACTTTCGAGATCTCTGAAGCGGGTATTGCTAACATCGTTGATCTTGAAACTGGCGAAGTGTTGATGTCACAAAACGTGGAAGAAGGCGATATCTGGCGTATGTGTCAGGTGAAAGACGCACCGATCCGCGACTGGGTGAAACTTGCGGTAACTCGCGCGCGTAACTCCGGCATGCCGGCAATCTTCTGGCTTGACCCGTACCGTCCACACGAAAATGAACTGATCAAGAAAGTTGAAAAATACCTGAAAGATCACGACACTGCCGGTCTTGATATCCAGATCATGTCACAAGTACGTGCAATGCGTTATACGCTTGAACGTGTTGCGCGCGGTCTAGATACCATTTCTGTAACAGGTAACATCCTGCGTGACTACCTGACTGACTTGTTCCCGATCATGGAATTGGGTACATCTGCGAAAATGTTGTCAATCGTGCCGTTAATGGCGGGTGGCGGCATGTATGAAACAGGTGCAGGCGGTTCTGCGCCTAAACACGTACAGCAGTTAGTTGAAGAAAACCACTTACGCTGGGATTCACTCGGTGAATTCATGGCGCTTGCAGTTTCTCTAGAAGAAATGGGTATTAAAGAAGGCAATGACAACATCAAGTTACTTGCTAAAACTTTAGACCGTGCAACTGGCAAATTGCTAGATAACGACAAGTCACCTTCTCGTCGTACTGGCGAACTCGACAACCGTGGTAGCCATTTCTACCTGGCGAAGTTCTGGGCTGAAGAACTTGCTGCTCAAGACGAAAATGCTGAATTGAAAGCGAAATTTGCACCACTTGCAAAAACTTTAGCTGAAAATGAAGAAAAAATCGTTACTGAGCTTGCTGAAGTTCAAGGCAAATCAGTAGACATCGGTGGTTACTACGCTGTTGATCAAGAGAAAGTAAATGCAGTGATGCGTCCAAGTGCTACTTTGAATGCAGCACTTGCTACGATCTAAGCTTTTGCAGAACTGACTCAGTCAGTGATGTAGAAAAACCGGCGTCTAGGCGCCGGTTTTTTATGTCTGATTGATGTATCAAAGTTATTCAATTAATCTATTTTTCGCTATAGATATAAATCATCATCTTACTGACAAAACCACTCAAATTCAGTCAAAAACCATTTTAAGAAATGATGAAAATAAATACTTTTAAATATACAGACAATAAAAAACCCCAAGACTGAATGTGCTTGGGGTTTTCTAGAATTTTGGTCCCGAGGGTCGGACTCGAACCGACACGTCATCTCTGACAGCGGATTTTGAGTCCGCCGCGTCTACCAATTTCACCACCTCGGGAGTGGATGAAAGGTATAATACGCGATTTCTCGGCACTGTCAACGCAGAATATTTACATTTGTTTATTTTTAAAACAAATGGCATTTTTTCGTTTTAAAATCGAGCAATTCCCGCCATAAAAAAGAAAAAAGTTTATACTAGCCGCAGTTTTTTTAGCGTAAATCATCATGCAACTTTCTGATTTTAATTTTGATCTCCCCGATGAGCTGATTGCTCGCTATCCTCTGGAAACACGCAGTGCCTCTCGCCTGCTGCACCTCGATGCCCAAGGTCAATATCACGACCATCAATTTACCGATATTCTGGACTTACTTGAAGACGGCGACTTACTGGTATTGAACGACACCAAAGTCATGAAAGCACGTCTAAAAGGCAAACGTGCCTCAGGCGGCGCGGTAGAAGTACTGGTTGAGCGCATGATGGATCAGTTTATTGCACATTGTCATATTAAGGCCAGCAACTCACCGAAAGCCGGTGCAGAACTGTTTATTGGCCCAGATGCAGTAAAAGTGACCGTGCAAGGTCGTCATGAAAACCTGTTTATTGTGGAATTTTCACAGCCGATTTTAGATATCTTAGACAAATATGGCGCCCTCCCTATTCCGCCCTATTTCAACCGTGAAGCAGAAGAAATTGATACCGAACGTTATCAAACTGTGTTTAATGATCCAACCAAGCTGGCCAGTGTCGCAGCACCTACGGCTTCTCTGCATTTCGATGAAGACTTATTGAAAAAGTTAGCAGCCAAAGGAATTCAAACCACCTTTGTCACACTACATGTGGGCGCAGGTACATTCTTACCAGTCCGCACTACCGATATTGAAAATCACATCATGCACAGCGAATGGTGCCAGGTGTCCGATGAGTCGATGGAACTCATCAAAACAACTAAAGCGCGTGGCAATAAAGTCATTGCCGTTGGTACAACGGCTACCCGTGCCACAGAAAGTGCGGCGCAGGCCAATGGCGGTGAGCTGAAAGGCTGGACCGGTGATACCCAGATTTTCATTTATCCGGGTTATCAGTTCAAAGTGGTCGATCGTCTGATTACCAATTTCCATTTACCGGAATCGACCCTGCTGATGCTGGTTTCTGCCCTATCCAATCGTGACAACATTCTGAATGCTTACAAGCATGCAGTAGACAGCCACTATCGCTTCTTCAGTTATGGCGATGCCATGCTGATTGATCAGGCACAATAGCGAGAATAGCTGCCCATGCCGATCGAGTCTGTACAACAGTCCATTCATATTCGCCGCAAGAAAAATGCAGTGGTGTTTCAGAATATCGCCCGGCTGTGGGATTTGGGCCGTCAAGCCAAGAGTCATCAAGACCTGCTTGACGGATTGCATCCCTGGAATGGCCCGATAACGCTAAAATTTGAAAATAATCTGCCATTGGCGCTGGCTGGTATTGGTTTGTTGCTCATCGTCAGCATTTTTATTGCACCGGAAAATATCTGGATTCAAAGTGGCGTTTTTCTGGGCGGCCTGCTGCTGTTCTGGGCCTATCTTTGCTATGAGCAGCAACAACCACTAGATGAAGTTATTGGTTTTCTGGAAGATGTAGCACTGGCCAAAAAATATCAGCTTGCCTTTCAGCAACAGCCACAGCATATTTCAATTCCTTTAAATCCCCTGCATTTTATTGGACATTTAAAACGTTTATTCCCCTTATTCAATCAAGGTTCTTTGAGTAATGAGATTACACGTTATGCCAGCACGGTATGGGAAGATGAAAACGGCCAGCAACATCAAGTGCTGCTGTTTCAATATCATTATATTGATGAAGTACAGGTTCGCAACAAGCAAGGGCAGCCGGTCAAATTAATGCAGGTTCACAAAGACCTGTGGGGCGTATTTGTATTTGATATCCAGATTCAGGGACTGGCGGTCACGACTTCTCGACGTAAATTTTATTATCCTTATAGCCATCCCTGGCATAGTAGCGATATTCGTACCAATCAACGCTTAAGCTTTTATGGCAGTGATCCGATGCAAACCGCCAAATTACTCAGTCCGGGTTTTGTACTGCGTCTGGCCGATTTTTTTGCACAGCGTCAGGGGGATTTACTGTTTCATCCGGAAAATCGGATGCTCTGCTATCTGGGGCCTCATGATTTATTTCAGGTATCGAGCAAGCATCGTCATATCAATGATATTTCGACATTGCGCGGCCATCTCAGAACGTTTAAATTAAGACAACTCGAACAGTTACAACATGATCTTGTGCAGTTTTTAAAATAACTGCTTTTTTTTAAATCAATATTTTCAGAATATAAATATGAATTGGGGATATCTCGCATGGGATTTTTGGTTTTATGTTTGATCATTATTGCGCTGATTGTGCTGATCATTATGATCCGCAACAGTATTGTCCGTCATCACAACGCGACGATTCGCGCCTGGTCGGATGTTGCCAGTTATGAACGGCAGAAACTGAAAATTCTGGATGGACTGCAGCCGCTGGTCGAGCAATATTCTTCTTTTGAAAAAGGCACACTGGAAAAAGTCACCGAACTGCGTCAGAACATCATGAATTTAAATATCAACGATGCCGACATTTCTCAGTTACAGCGCATTGAAAGCCTGAACAAACAACTCATGCATAGCCTCAATGTAGTGGTTGAAAACTATCCCGAGCTAAAAGCCAATGACATTTATCTGAAAATGATGGCTGAAATTGAAGAACAGAATGAAAATGTCGGTGCGGCAATTACCATTTATAATCGCAATGTGGAACTGTTCAATAACCAGATCCAGATTTTCCCACACAATGTGATTAATAATATGCTGTTAGGAAAAAAAGCAGTTCGCCCTTTTCGCGATCAGAGCGCAACCCAGAGTTTTGACTATCGTCCAAATTTTCACTGAGCAACTATCTCATCTGATCGACTTTCTCATCCTGGCGTACTCAACTTATAATAAAATGACCCAGGATGAAGCTACACCTTTATAAAACCAATAAAATAAAGAATAAAAATTATGCTGAATTATGTAGAGCGCTTAGAGCAGACGCTGGTGGAAGAATTTTATCCGCTTTATGACCATTATCAGGACGATGGAATCTATGCCTGTAGTCTGGTCTTTGACGAATTTTTACTGCTGGATGATCTGGCTATTTCGACTGAGTGCAGTATTTTTAAAGATCCGGAAGATCAGCGGCAATATCTGGCTAAACAAGATCGCTGGAATGTCGCAAAATGGCGTTATCGGGCACAAGCTGCGCCCGACTCCGGACTGATCCCGTTCAAAACTTTGCTGGCCGATTATTTTAAAACCCAGCATAGTTTTGGTCATCCGCTATTGGGACAGCAACAGCTCCACACAACACATCTGGACTTATTACTGCAAACGTTCAAACAGGCCAAATATCGCCTCTCCGAAGCCTATGGTCTGGATCTGGGCAATATAATTTTTTTCCTGAGCCTGCCAAACCAAGTCGAATTTGAGCGCCGATCTGCACTGGAAATCAACCCAGAAAGCGCCTTATTGCAAAACTTTTTAGTCTCCCGACATGCCCAGCCTTTTTCTGAAATCAGCAAGCGATTAAAACTCTCGCAAAATGACAAGGACATTCTGATTGATCTGGAACAAATGCTGGTGATGGAGCCTTATGATTATCTGCAAGTGGCGCACGATGCCTATTTGCTGACCTTGGAATCCTACTTTATCGACAGCAATATCTATATCCAGAAACTGATCCAGCATATCGCTGCCATGGCCTCTGAGCCGGATGGCAGCTGTGCTCTTAGCCGGGAAGATATCCAGCAGCGCTTGCAACAGTTTTCTGCAAATTCGACTATTTCACCTGATCTTGCATTTATTCAACGATAAATAAAATTACAGAGCGAATGCTCTACAATGCTGGCGTTTAGCGTAAGAATCAAGGAAAATAGCGCCCTTTAGCTATGAACTAGCAGCGAACTGTTTTTTCGCCTGGATGTGGAACTCCTATGAAGTTTGAAAAATTAGGTCAGTCGGGTCGCGCCCGTCGTGGTCGTTTAACGCTTGAACATGGTGTGGTTGAAACCCCGATGTTTATGCCTGTCGGCACTTACGGTACGGTGAAAGGCCTGTTGCCGCGTGATATTAAAGAGATCAAGTCTCAAGTCATTTTGGGCAATACCTTCCATTTGTATTTACGTCCAGGACTCGATGTGATTCGTGAACATGGTGGCCTGCACGAATTTATGAAGTGGAATAATCCCATTTTGACCGATTCCGGCGGCTTCCAGGTGTTCAGTCTGGGCGCAATGCGTAAAATTAAAGAAGAAGGTGTCACCTTCCGCTCACCCATCGATGGTTCAAAAGTATTTTTATCGCCTGAAATTTCAATGGACATTCAGCACACGCTGAACTCTGACATTGTGATGATTTTTGATGAATGTACGCCCTACCCTGCGACGCATGAAGAAGCGCAAAAATCCTTGCAACTGTCTTTGCGCTGGGCGAAGCGCTGTAAAACCCAACATCATGAGGTTCTGAAAAACCGTAATGCACTGTTTGGGATTATTCAGGGTGGCATGTATGAAGACTTACGTGAAGAATCGTTAAAAGGCCTGCTGGATATTGACTTTGATGGTTACGCGATTGGCGGTCTGTCCGTTGGCGAGCCTAAAGAGGAAATGATCAAGGTACTGGATTATCTTCCAGAACAAATGCCGGCAGATAAACCGCGCTATTTGATGGGTGTCGGCAAACCTGAAGATATTGTGGAAGCGGTGCGCCGTGGTGTCGATATGTTTGACTGCGTGATGCCAACCCGAAATGCACGTAATGGTCATTATTTTGTCACAGATGGTCTGGTACGGATCCGTAATGCGAAATATCGTCACGATCAAAGCCCGCTTGATCCACATTGCGATTGCTATACCTGTACCAACTTCACTCGTGCTTATTTATTCCACCTCGAAAAATGTGGGGAAATGCTCGGTTCGATGCTCGGTACCATTCATAACTTGCGTTATTACCTGCGCTTGACTGAATCCATGCGTGATGCCTTGGACAACGGTACATTTGATGCGTTTGTGCAGGACTTTTATGCCCGTCGTGGCCTGGAAGTACCCCCTTGCCCGCAAGATTAATCCATCAGCATTTGCGCTGAGGAAAAAGACAATGTAAATTGCAAGAATATGTCAATTTATTATCAAGTTGATCACCAGTTTTTTTATTTTAGGAAAATGTAATGAGCCTTTTTATTTCGACTGCTCACGCTGCAGGTGAAGCTGCACAACAACCCAGCATGATGGCGAACCTTTTGATGATTGCGGTTTTTATTGCAATCTTCTATTTTTTGATCTGGCGCCCTCAATCTAAACGTGCCAAAGAACATCGTGCTTTGGTTGAAAGCCTTGGTGTTGGCAGTGAAGTCGTTTTTGCAGGCGGATTAATGGGCAAAATCACCAAGATTGAAGGTGACTTCGCAGTGGTTGAATTGAACCGTGGCGTAGAAGTTAAAGTTCAGCGTGCGAGTGTGATTTCAGTCCTTCCTGAAGGCACTTTAAATAACCTTTAATCAAAAATAGTCGTGCCCTTGCACGACTTTTTCATTTTAAGAAGAAAATAAATGCGTTACCCAGCATGGAAATATGTACTGATTCTAGTTGTACTAGTCATCAGTACCTTATATGCCCTGCCAAGTTTGTATCCAGATGAACCTGCTGTACAGATTTCGGGTGCCAAAGCCGGTACTCAAATTGATGCAAGCATCGTACAAAAAGCAGAGCAAATTTTAACAACTGAAAATATTGCCACCCATGACAATAGCTTTAGCAACAATGCTGCCTTATTACGTGTAGATTCAAGTGAATTGCAACTTAAAGCCAAAGAAGCTTTACGTCGCGGATTAGGTGATGATTACGTGGTTGCATTGAACCTTGCCCCGACCACGCCGGAATGGCTGCAAAAAATTGGTGCCAAGCCAATGAAGCTGGGTCTGGATTTACGTGGCGGTGTTCACTTCTTACTCGAAGTGGACATGGACAAAGCGATTGCGCAGCGCATGGAAACCTCTGCGACAGACCTACGTCGTCAGTTGCGTGATAACAACCTGAAATTTAATAGCCTGAACTTAAGCAGCAACACCATTGTGGTGCAGTTTGCCAGCAATGATGATCGTGCTGCAGCGATGGACTTCTTGCGCCGTAATGGCAATGAGTTTACCCAGCAGGCTGTTGCGACTGATACCGGTTCGACTTTACGTTTGACTTATACTGATGTACGTAAGCAAGAAATCGAGTCTTATGCAGTCAACCAGAACTTGACCACGTTACGTAACCGTATTAACGAGTTAGGTGTGGCAGAAGCACTGGTGCAAACCCAGGGCAGCAACCGTATTGTGGTTGAATTGCCGGGTGTACAGGATACTGCAGAAGCAAAACGTGTCTTGGGTCGTACCGCAAACCTTGAGTTTCGTCTGGTTTCTGACCTGAATGATCAATATATTGATCCATATACCGGTCAGGCGACTGGCACATTGCCACCAGGTACAGAAGTATTCGCTTATGAATCCCTGGACAGTGGTCGTCAGCTGCTTTTGAACCGCAACCGGATCTTGACTGGTGAACGTGTTCAGAATGCATCTTCTGGCTTTAGTCAGGACACCGGCGGTGCTGAAGTCAACATTACGCTAGACAGCGCAGGCGGCAAACTGATGTCGGATGCGACCCGTAATGCGGTTGGCAAACGTATGGCGGTACTGTTCATCGAGAACAAACAGCGCATTAGCTATGTGGAAGACCCTGCGACCGGTACTCAAACTGAAGTTCGTACCCCATATACTGAATCTGTCGTGATTAATGCTGCAACTATTCAGGCGGTACTCGGCTCTCAGTTCCGTATTACTGGTCTGGATTCTCCGCAGGAAGCTGCTGAACTTGCCTTGATGCTACGTGCAGGTGCTTTGGCTGCACCAATGTACTTTGTCGAAGAACGTGTGATTGGTCCAAGTCTGGGTCAGGAAAACATCGACAAAGGGGTACTTTCAACGCAAATCGGCTTCATTCTGGTGGCGATCTGGATGGTGGTATTCTTCCGTCTGTTTGGTGTGATTGCCAACTTTGCTCTGGTCTTTAACCTGGCCATGCTTCTTACCGTCATGTCATGGATTGGTGCTTCTCTGACCCTTCCTGGTATTGCCGGTATCGTGATTACCATCGGTATGGCGGTCGATGCCAACGTACTGATCTGTGAACGAATACGGGAAGAGATGAAATGGGGTGCCTCGCCGAAACAGGCGATCGTGGCGGGTTATGATCGAGCCTATAACACCATTTTTGACTCGAACCTCACCACCTTCCTGGTTGCATTCATTCTGTTCGCGATTGGTACAGGTCCGATCAAAGGCTTTGCCGTGACCCTGATGATTGGTATCGTCTGCTCGATGTTTACTGCCATTACAGTAACCCGTGCCGTGGTACAGATCATTTATGGCAAAAAACGTAACTTGAAAAAGTTGAGCATTTAAGGAGATCGATGATGACTGAAAATACTCAACTGAATCAGAAACAGTATGGTCGCCCTGAAGACGAACGCGTCATTCCGTTTATGAAGATTGCTTTGCCTGCGGCATTGTTGTCTATCTTCTTAACGGTTGCGAGTCTGTTCTTTATTGCCACTAAAGGTCTGAACCTGGGTCTGGACTTTACCGGTGGTGTGGCAGCCGAGCTGAACTATACCAATCCGGTCAAACCGGAGGATGTTTCCAAGGCACTGAGCCAGGCTGGCTTCAACGATGCCGTGGTGCAGACTTTAGGTTCAGAACGCGACCTGATGGTACGTATGCCCGTTCAGGAAGACATTGAAGCTGAAGACCTGACTAAAGCGGTCACAGCAGCGGTTCAGCTGCCAAATAATGCGGCAGAGGTACCGAAGCTTGATGTAGTCGGCGGACAGGTGGGTAATGAGCTGTATGTCCGCTCTGGTGGCGCGGTGGCACTGGCACTCTTGCTGATGCTGGTCTATGTCACCATCCGCTTTGAGCTCAAACTGGCGATCGGTGCAGTACTGTCGCTATTCCATGACATCGTGGTGACCCTCGGGATTTTTGCCATGACGCAGTGGCCATTTGACCTGACGGTACTTGCGGCACTCCTTGCGATCATTGGTTTCTCACTGAACGATAATATCGTGGTCTCTGACCGTATCCGTGAGAACTTCCGTAAGATTCGGGGTGCAGAACCGCTTGAAGTGATTAACATTGCCCTGACCGAAACCTTACGCCGTACCATTCATACCTCTATGACGCTATTGCTGGTTGTTGTTGCAATGATGCTCATGGGTGGTGATGGCCTGAAATGGTTCTCGATTGCGATGTTTGTCGGCGTTTTTGTCGGTACCTACTCTTCAATCTATATCGGGACTGGATTTGCACTTTGGCGTGGTTTAAACCGTCAGGACTTTATCGTACAAGTCAAGCCAGAATTTGAAGACGAAAACCAGATTCCCTAATCTGATATTTCATTTTCATCGTTCAGCCCGTCCTAGGATGGGCTGAATTATTTCTGCTGTTTGAATGTTGAAGTAGCCGGCAGAATCGCAATCACTGGATGGATTTTTTCAATATCTGTTTTTTGGAAAATGACTTTCCGATTTTCATCCAGACTTCGAAATTCATAAACATCCTGAGCTTCGCCCAACTCTTCTAAAATGAGCTGCAAGCCGTTGGCCAGATACACACAGCACATCCCAAAAACTGGCAACTCTTTATCACAAACCAGCCACCAGTCCGGTTTCAGACTGGGAAAATAATAGCGCTCTGCCACCTGAATCGCATAATGCTGTGCTTGCAGATGAAAAATATCCGGATTGAACGAAACCGTAGAATCTATGGGATTGAGTTTAAAGGCCTGCTGCTGTACCACCTGCATCTGAAACAAAGCGACCTGTTCTATAGCTGTAGCAAGTTCAATCTTCGGCTCGACCGTCTGATCCAGAATTAAACGGGCTAAGCCAAGCTGCTGTTCCAGTTCCCTTGCCGCCTTCTCCCCGATCTGGCGTTTGCTATTCAGCAATTGCGCAATATATGAAGCAGATAAGCCAAAATGTTCACAGATCTCTTTGCCGGTTTTAAATTGCTGGGTCTCGATCAGCAGATCAATCACCTTGGCCAGATTATTCCGTCTACGTTCAAATATTTCGGTCGCACTCATCTTGGGTTTCTGGTCTATTTTTTATGCATGTGATTCAAATACCTTACAATAAAAAAGCCCACAATTAAATTGCAGGCTTTTTAAACTTACATAACGGGAATTAAGTGCCCTGTACCAGACGGCGTGCACTGATAATTCCCGGTTGCTGCTCAAGACGGGCCAGCAGTTTGGAAAGTTGTGCCAGACCTTTGACTTCAATCAGCAGCTTCATATTGGCAATCCCGTCCGCTTCCGAAATGGTATTCACCTGACGGATATTGATCTGATCCGAGAAAATGACTTGAGTCAGATCCTTCAGCAAGCCGCGTCGATCATAAGCTTCCACTACAATCTGTACGCTCTGACCGCGAGTCGGCTGCATTTCCCAATCAGCTTCTACAGCACGTTCAGGCTCTTGAGTGATCATGCGAACATAGTCCGGACAAGCGACCTTATGAATGCTCACTCCACGATTCAGAGTGATATAGCCAGCGATCGACTCACCATGCACCGGTTGGCAACATTGCGCGACATGCAGTTCCACGTTATCCAGACCGTCGATCAGAATCCCGTGCGCTGACAGTGTATGACTGGCACGCGGATTCAAGGCAGGTTTCAGCACCAGTTCAGGTTCGTCCTGATCCAGATGCATGTGACGGTTCACCTGATTAATCAGGGCATGCAGGCTGATATCACCATTGACCAGATTCACCAGAATGTCATCACCGGTTTTGACATTGAAGTGGTTGCAATAATCACTCAGATCAATCGATTTCGGGTGAATTGCCAGACGTGACAATTCTTTGTTCAGTACTTCACGGCCAACTTCCAGGTTCTTGCTGCGATCCTGCTGACGGAACCAGTGACGCAGCTTGTCTCTCGCTCGGGCCGTTTTGATATAACCTAGCGAATTAACCAACCAGTCCCGATTAGGTTCCCGGTCTTTTTTGGTCAGAATCTCAACCTGTTCACCGGTTTTCAGGGTGTAGGTCAGTGGCACATAGCGCTGATTGACACGCGCGGCATAGCATTTGTTACCAACTTCGGTATGCACATGATAAGCAAAGTCGAGCACAGTTGAATCACGCGGCAACTCTTTGATATCACCATCACGACTAAACACATAAATTTTTTCGAAGCCTTCGAAGTCTTGAATATGTTCGAAGTTTTCGATTTCATCTTCTGCTTCTTTATGTGCACTGGACTCATTGCGTTCCTGATAATGCTCGAGAACTGCGCGTAAGGAATGCAAACGATGGTTAAAAGAATGATCGGTGGTTTTCGAGCCTTCTTTATAATTAAAGTGCGAACACACCCCCAGCTCTGCTTCTTCATGCATGCTGTAAGTACGAATCTGCACTTCAAGTGATTTGTTCTCGGCAATTACAGCCGTATGCAGGGAACGATAGCCATTGGCTTTTGGATTGGTGATATAGTCATCAAACTGATGCGGAATATGTCGCCAGATCTGATGTACAATCCCTAAACTGTGGTAACACTCCGGTACGCTCTTGACCAATACCCTTAAGGCACGAATATCATAGAGCTGGTCAAAACTCAGGCTCTTGCTTTTCATTTTTCGATAAATCGAATAAATGTGTTTTACGCGTCCGTTAATTTCAGCTTCGATGCCATATTCAGATAATTCATTGCGTAATTTATCAATCACGAATTGAATATATTGCTCTCGCTCTAAACGTTTTTCATTCAGTAAAGAAGCAATTTCTTTATAACGTTCTGGCGCAAGATAACGGAAGGCCAGGTCTTCCAGTTCCCACTTTAACTGGGCGATGCCTAAACGGTGCGCCAGTGGTGAGTAGATCGTCAGAATTTCTCGGGCAACCCGTTCCTGACGCTCACGCGAGGAATTGGTCAGCTCACGCAAGGCATAGGTACGCTCTGCCAACTTCACCAGAACCACACGCACATCTTCAGTCACTGAAATCAGCATTTTATAAATGCCGGACAGATGTTCACGCTGATTATTGTCGAAATGGTCTTCCAGACGTTTATTTTTTTCGATCAGTTCAGACAGTTTACCCATGGCCAGCGTGCCCTTGACCAGGCTATGCACTTGCTCGCCAAACTTCTCTAACACTTCAGTCAGTGGCATGACGCCTTCACGCACCGAACGATAGAGCATGGCCGCGGACAGGGTATCTTCATCGACATGCAGATGTGCCAAAATATCCGCCATCTCAATACCGGTATAAAAGGTATTGGAACGATGCTGAACCGTACTTTGCAGCTCTCTTTCTAATGTTAAGTGGGCGACTTCTTCGAGCTGCTGTAAAGGTGCCCCATCTAATATGCCACGAACCCGATCCAACCACTCAGTCAGATCGTGGTGTGCTTGTTCGGCATGTTCTACAGTCGTCTCCTGTGACAACTCATTGAGTCGTCCAGGGAGTTGCTCACGTACTGTGACCATACCCTTCTCCTACTTGTAAATACATCATTTCTTCAATCGTTCATTTAATTTTCTTTTTCGAACAATGCAATCGATTCAACATGCCCAGTATGCGTGAACATATCCATCACTCCGGCTTGAGTGAGGCGATAACCCTGTTGTACCAAGAGCCCTGCATCTCTTGCGAGTGTCGCAGGATTACATGACACATAAACGATTCTTTTTGCGCCAAACTGAGGAAGATAATGCATAACTTCTTCTGCGCCAGCACGTGGCGGGTCAATCAATAATGCATCAAAACCTTGATTTGCCCAAGTCTGGTGCGAGAAATCTTTGGTTAAATCTTGTGAATAAAAAGCAACTTGGGCAATACCATTATTTTTGGCATTTTCCGCACCGCGTTGCACCATTTCTTCACTCCCTTCCACCGCAATCACCTGACCGGATGTGCCTACACAGCGTGCCAGTGCTAGAGAAAAATTTCCTAATCCACAAAATAGATCCAGAACCCGCTCACCCTGTTGCAACTGTAGCAAATTACATGCCAGCGCTACCATTTGCGGATTGATAGTCGAATTCACCTGAGTGAAGTCCACAGGATTAAAACCGAATTTCACATCAAAGTCATCAAGACTATAGTGCAAGCGCGCCGCGGCATCTGGAGCATCAATTCGCGAGAGTGTATCTTTGCCGGCAGGCTGCACATACAGTTGCCAGCCTTTCTGTAACGTAAATTCGCGCAATTGGTTGACATCAGCCACTGATAATTTTGCAGTTTCACGCACCAGTAAGGCAATATCCTGATCCCCCATGGCCAATTCTATATGACCAATGTCAGCCTTGCCATTGAGACTTTGCAGCAATTGTTTAAGGCTTGTAAGCGATCCAAATTCACGATCCAGAATCATGCAGCGATCAATCGAGGTTAATTTATTGCTTTGATTCTCACGAAAACCTACCACCAATGTGTCTTTAGCCGGCAGATAACGCACTCCGATCCGGGCTTTACGGCGATAATCTTCACGCTCGGAACGTAGCGGTGCAAGCCACTGCACAGGCTGGATGCCAGCAAAATGCTGTAAATGCGATTTCAGCACATTCTGTTTTAGTTCAATCTGTGCATCGGCTGCGATATGCTGCATATTACAGCCGCCACAGACCCCAAAATGTGCACAGATCGGCTTGACGCGAATTTCGGAAGCTTCGCTGAGTAATTCAAGACTGTCAGCTTCTTCCAGTTTTTTAACTTCACGGGTAATGCGAGCACGCACGGTTTCACCGGGCAAGGCATAACGGATAAAGACTTTCTTGCCGTGTTTATGCGGTGGATGATCCGGGTGTGAACCATAATGAGCGATGCCACGTCCCTCATGCGAAAGTGACTCAACCTGAAAAATGTACTCGGGTTGCTGGGTAGGACGTGTGTGTGCTCGATGCTTCATGAAAACCTAGGATGTGGGAGTTGGAAAATCAAAACGGGTAAAGTCAGTTCTTTGTGACGTTTCACGCCAAACCGATAAAAAGTCCGCATGCTGCGGTTGGGTATGCAAATATTGAATCGTACTGTGCAGCAAATGCTGATAATCCGGCAATAACAGCTGTCCTTTTAACAACAGCCAGCGGATATAGACCAGCCAGGTATTCAGCACATCGCCTTCACAATAAGAGGTCAGTTCGGTCCATTGCTGATTGCGGACATATTCAGGAACCCGATAGGCCCCGTCACCGCGTTTACCCGGATAACCCAGCAAATGTGCAACATCGTCCAGCTTCTGGAAATGACGCGCATGGAACATGGCCATCACATCCATTAAGTCGACATGACGATGATGGTAACGATTCTGGTAGTTATTATAACGCTTTTGCGTGTCAATTTCGCCCTGATCGAATAGACTCGGTGCAGAGAGTCCATGATACATGGCACGGTATAAAATCACCGGTAAATCAAACTGTGAACCATTCCAGCTGACCAGCGTCGGATGACGCTTATCAAAAATCGATAAGAATTTTCTTAAAATTTCCGCTTCAGAATGCTGTTCCCGGCTAAAGGAAAACAGCTTCATGCCCTGCTCATCGATCCATAAACCGGAAATACAGACAATTTCATGCAAGGGCGGACGCTGAAAATCAGAGCCTGAATCCTGACGGCGCAGTTTGGTCAAGGCCTGATCCAGATCTGCTTCAGGCAGGTCCAGACCAAATAAATGCGCGCCTGATTTGAGATCGGTTTGGGTTTCAATATCGAAAGTTAAAACAGGCAGGCGCATAACACAGTGCTCAAATAATTATTCAGAATCTTGCACAGAGAATAACCCTGTAGACAAGTAACGGTCACCACGGTCACAAATAATACACACAATGACGGCATCCGGATGTTCTTCCGCCAGCTTGATGGAAGCCCACACTGCACCACCAGATGAAGTACCAGCACTGATGCCTTCTTTCTGCGCCAGCTTGCGCATGGTTTTTTCAGCTTCAATTTGTGGAATATCAATAATACGATCCACGCGACTGCGGTCAAAAATAGTCGGCAGATATTCTTCCGGCCAGCGACGGATTCCGGCAATGCTTGAACCATCAGATGGCTGTAAACCCACGATCTGAATCTCTGGATTCATTTCCTTCAGATATTTCGAGACACCCATAATAGTGCCGGTTGTACCCATAGAACTGACAAAGTGGGTAATCTTGCCACCGGTTTGCTGCCAGATTTCAGGACCTGTAGTCAGATAATGTGCTTCGACATTATCCGGATTACCAAACTGGTTCAGTACCAGACCCACGCCATCATTTTGCATTTGAGCGGCCAGATCACGTGCACCTTCCATGCCTTGTTCTTTGGTGACTTCAATCAGCTCGGCACCATAAGCACGCATCGCATCCTTACGTTCCTGACTCATATTGTTCGGCATGATCAGCTTCATTTTATAGCCACGCATCGCTGCGACCATCGCCAATGCAATCCCCGTATTTCCGCTCGTTGCTTCAATCAGGGTATCACCCGGCTTGATCTGTCCACGCTTCTCGGCCTGCATGATCATATTATAGGCCGGACGGTCTTTGACCGATCCTGCCGGATTATTGCCTTCGAGTTTCGCGAGTACTGTAGCTTGAGTGTGACTTACCAGACGCTGTAAACGCACCAGTGGCGTTTTGCCGACATAGTGGTCTAACAAAAATTCATCTGCTTGAAAATCGGGGGTGGTATTACTCATTGTGTGCACCTATATCGAGGTGCGGCTATTGTATGAAAAAATGCTTTTCCCTGCATCCATTTAGCACTGCTTTTTCAGGAAACTCTCTAAAACGGACTCAGTATCCCGCTATAAACTTCATTTCCCTGTGATTTAGCAAGATCAAGCAGCTCAGCTGTGAATATAAAAGCGTTATTTTCAGCCCCGGATTTTCAGACGACTGAAGTCTTCATCGCCCGCTTTTCACTGTATTTCAGCAATCATTTAACTGAAATCTCTTGTATTTTTAGAGGTTGATCTGAACCCTTATAAAAATAATGCTTAAATTTTAACTGTCGATTTAAAGCATGCTAATATGCCAGACATAAAGAAAATACTGCTTAAATCATGTCAACGATCAATAAAAAGCTGTTTAAACGCCTACACTTAAATCACGCCTATGGACAGTTGATTGCGCTGATTTTTGTGCCGATTACTATTTTGGCCTGTGTTGGCGCGATGCTGGTGTTGACTGAAACCTCGAATGCCGCACGTGCCCAGCAAAAGCAGATGGCAATTGCCATTATGACGCGTTTTCAAGGCACGTCTGAGTATGCACTGGATATTTTAAGCCTGTATCCCTGGCAATATGATCAGGCCCACAATGCCATGCAGAATATGCTCAATGAAAAACATCTGGTTCGGGCAGCCATTCTGGATGACAGTGGCAAGAATCGTTTAGGTATCGGCTTTCAGGAACAGGCCGCTTGGCCCGATTTTGATAAAAGCGGTAACTTTATTGGCCCGATTCTGCATAAAGATAATCATATTTATGCCATTAAAGTGAATGAAAACAGTTTCTCTAAAGGCTGGCTGGCAATTGAACTGGATAATCAGCCGCTCGCCATTGCCCGCTACCGGGTATTGATCGTATTGATTGCAACGGGGCTATTAACCTTATTATTGTTATTACTCTGTCTGAACTTTTACTCACGGCGCTGGATTGCACCGATGTATGAAATTCGCATGCAGTTGCAACGCCTGAATGCCGATACCCTCGGCCAGCATATGGTGATTAACAGCACCGGAGAGCTGCGTTTACTGCAACGGGATATTGCCAATGTGGTAAAACGTCTGCATTTTAGTTTTCTGGAACTGCGCGAACATACTGAACAGACTGAAGATGATTTACGTCGTACTTTAGATACGCTCGAAGTACAGAATATTACTTACCGTCAGGCACGTGACCAGGCGATTTCAGCCAACCAGGCCAAGTCGGTGTTTCTGGCCAATATTTCCCATGAACTGCGTACCCCACTCAACAGTATTGATGGCTTTATTCATCTGCTCTTGCGTCAGGGCAATCTCAGCAATGAGCAAAGTCTATATTTGCAGACCATTCGTAAATCTTCCGCACATTTACTGGCGCTGATTAATGATGTGCTGGATTTTTCCAAAATTGATGCCGGCAAACTGGAACTGGAAACCGCAGCTTTCGATCTGGAAGAAGCCATTTTTGATGTGATGGACATGCTCTCACCCCTGGCGGCACAAAAACATATTGATATGGCCTTCTACTACGCAGATAGCGTACCGAAACATGTGATTGGCGATGCGCTACGCTTTAAGCAGATTCTGACCAACCTGATTTCCAATGCGATCAAATTCACGCCGGATGGCGAAATCATCGTGCGGGCACGTATGGAACATGAGGGGATCGATCGATGTGTCTTGCATTTTAGTGTACAGGACAGCGGCATTGGCCTGAGTGGTACCGATCGTAAAAAATTATTCGAGTCTTTCTCACAGGGCGATACCTCGGTCACCCGTCAGTTTGGCGGTACAGGACTGGGGCTGGCCATTTCCAAACAGCTGGTCAGCCTGATGCATGGCCAGATTGGTTTTGAAGATAATCAGGAACGTGCCCCAACCGAAAAAGGCTCGACCTTCTGGTTTACTGCGCAGTTCCTGGTCGATGAAGATACTGTAATTGAACATCCAGATTTCAATGAATTGACGGTGGTGTCTTATCTGGCCCATCCGGCAACCGCGAACGTCTTGCGTCATTATCTGGAAAATTATCAGGTCAAGCATATTGAATGCGCATCGATTCTGGATCTGTTTAGCCGCCTGAATCATCTACAGAACTCTGAAAACACCTGGCTCATCGTCGATCATAGTGGCGACAGCGAAGTCCTGTTACGCGAGATCCGCTCGCGTTATCAGGGTCATTTGGCCGTATATGGTTATCAGATGCAACTCGATCCAAGCATGCTGAACGACCATCGTGCCCGTGCTCTGCATCAGCCACTCAGCCGCAGTGCCTTGATTCAGCTGCTGGGCAATCAACCGGTCTTCGATCAGGAACAGCATGAAGACTTTAATGGTCAGGGTCTGCATATTCTGGCCGTCGATGATCATTTGCCCAACCTGATTGTTCTGGAAGCATTACTCGCTGAACTGAATGTCACCACCAGCAAAGCCCTGAGCGGACAGGAAGCGATTGATATCATCCAGCGCCGTTATGAGCAGAAACAGCCAGCTTTTGATCTGGTCTTTATGGATATTCAGATGCCGGTGATGTCGGGAATTGATACCACACGTGCGATTCGCTCACTGGAATCGACCTTTGAAAACCATAACCGACTGCCGATTATTGCCCTGACTGCACATGCGCTGTCAGATGAAAAACATAAGCTGCTGCAAAATGGCATGGATGATTATGTCACCAAGCCGATCCAGATCGAGCAGATTGTGCAGATTCTGACCCACTGGACCACCGAACATTTTAAACGGCTTCCAGTGCTGGAACGCGCCCATGTGATTGATGCACTGGATCCGAATATTCTGGACTGGCAGCAAAGCCTGCAACTGGCAGCCAATAAGGAAGATCTGGCAGTAGACCTGTTGCGCATGCTGGTCGACAGTTTTGCCGATGAACTCACTGAAATGCAGCAGTTAATTGAGCTGGAAGATTTCCCGCAACTGGAACATGTCTTGCATCGTTTATATGGTGCAACCCGCTATGTCGGCGCACCAACTTTACAGAAAGTCACGGGCAGATTTGAACAGTTCGTTTCAACCCTGCGCAAAGAACGTCGCAAGGCCGACGAAAACTTTGTTCAAGACGTGCTGAAACATTTTGATGAACTTAAAGCCGTGGTCGAACAAGTTGAACAGGCCGCCCAGCAAATTCTGAAACAACATTTGAATTAAAACTTGAAGCTGCTCAGTCCGTGACTTAGAAAGTATGACTGAGCTGTCATGCAAGCTCATAGGCCGCATGCTATGCTCGGCTCAGGAAAAATAAGGAAGAATGCCATGTCACTCGTGCGCTTGGAAAAAAATAACGGCATTGCCACAGTTACACTGAATCGCCCGGATAAACGCAATGCCATGAGCTTTGCCCTGCTGCGTGAACTGGTTGCGACTGCGCAGAAAATCGAAAAAGATAAAAGTATCCGTTGCGTCATTTTAACCGGTGAAGCGCAGGTGTTTAGTGCCGGCATTGATCTGGCCGATTTAAATAATCCTAAAAATCGTGCCTATGCGGCCTGGGAGTTAATCCGTCCGGGTCAGAGCCTGTTCCAGAAAGCCTTTCTGGTCTGGCAGGAATTACCGGTGCCGGTGATCGCTGCGATGCAGGGCTTCTGTTTTGGCGCTGGTATGCAGCTTGCTCTGGCCGCAGATATCCGTATTGCACATCCTGATACCAAAATGTCGATTATGGAAACCCGTTGGGGACTGGTACCAGATATGGGACTCAGCCGTTCGCTGAAAGGCCTGATTGGGATTGATCTGGCCAAAGAGCTGACCTTGACTGCCCGGATTTTTGACGGTGCCTATGCCAAAGAGATTGGTCTGGTTACCCATGTGGATCAAGAACCACTGGCACGCGCACAAGCATTGGCTGAGGAAATGCTGCAACGCTCTCCGGATGCCCTGATGGCCTCTAAGTTTGTACTGGATGCCATGCAGCATCGCCCAAATAAATCTTTACGTATGGAAAAAATCTGGCAGCTCAAATTATTGCTAGGTAAAAACAGTCAGCTGGCTCGCAAAAAGGACAAGAATCCGGAAGTCCAGTTCGTGCCACGCCAATATAACTAAATCGAGTTAGAGTCCAAGCAAGGAATAAGAAAAAGCATGCAGTTAAATCGTGATACTAAGATTGCCTTTTTGGGTATGGGCCTGATGGGACGCCGGATGGCGACCCGTCTACTACAGGCAGGTTTTCAGGTCGCGGTATGGAACCGTACCTCGGCGGCTTGCCATCCCTTAATCGACTTGGGTGCAACTGCGCTGTCTTTGAATCAGATTGCGGATTATCCAGTGATTTTGACTTGCTTGGCAGATGATCAGGCGGTGCAATCGGTCTTTGAGCAGATCGTGCCGTATTTGGTTGCCGATCAAATCATTGTGGATTTTTCCAGCCTTTCGGTGCAGCAAACCCACGCGCTTGCAGCACAAGCACAGACCAGACAGGTGAACTGGATTGACTCCCCAGTTTCAGGCGGTACCGCAGGTGCTGAACAAGGCAGTCTGGTGATTTTTGCCGGTGGTGATGCCACAATGATTGAACATCTTGACCCAATTTATGCAGCACTTTCACAGCGCGTTACCCGTATGGGCGACACCGGTACTGGTCAGGCGACCAAAATTTGTAATCAGCTCATTGTCGCAGCCAATAGTACCCTGATCGCGGAAGCAGTGGCATTGGCGGGCCTTGCAGGTGTAGATACACGCCTACTGGCACCTGCCTTGGCGGGTGGTTTTGCCGATTCCAAACCTTTCCAGATTCTGGCGCCACGTATGGCCACACAAACTTTCGAACCGGTGCAATGGAAAGTGCAGACCTTATCTAAAGATCTGAACAATGCCGTGCAACTGGCCCAAAGCTTTGACCTGAATGTTCCGGTCGCGACTCAGGCCTTATCACAGCTGCAAATCCATCAGGCCCAGGGCTTTGCCGAGGCCGATCTGGCCACTGTGATTCAACAGCTCAAGCACGCATAATTTTTACTTTTGTAATACCCTGAATGTATAAGGAAAATACATGATTAAACTCGCCGTTAACCTGTCGATGATTTTTACCGAAGTGCCACTCATCGAACGCTTCGCACTGGCTCGAGCACAGGGCTTTAATCATGTCGAAATCCAGTTTCCTTATGAATTGACGATTGGCCAGATTCAAAATCAGCTCAGCATCCATCAACTGAACTTATGCCTGATTAATGTGCCTGCCGGTGATTTAATGCAGGGCGGCCATGGCCTGGCCGGTATCCCGGGGCGGGAAATCGAGTTCCGTCATGCTGTTGAACAAGCTATCCAGTATGCTACGGCCTTAAATGTACCTCGGGTCAATATTCTGGCAGGCAAACAGCCTCTGGATTGTGACCTGTTGCCCTGCCTGAATACGCTGGCAAGTAATCTGAAAATAGCCTGTTCAATGCTGCTCGAGCATCAAATTGAACCGGTCTTTGAAATGGTCAATGGCACCGATATGCCACGTTTTTTGATTCAAAATGTTGCACAAGCTCAGGAAATGCTGGAAGCGGTCAATCATCCGGCCTTAAAAATGCAGTATGACTGCTATCACATGGCGATGATGGGCGAAGATGTACTGGAAAATTTAAAAGAAAATATTCACCTGATTGGTCATATCCAGTTTGCGGATTGTCCGGGACGACATCAACCCAATACGGCGTCTATTCAATATCATGATATATTTCAGTGGTTAAAACATAGTCAATATCAAGCTTATGTCGCTGCCGAATATAAGCCGATGCAGCATTCCAATGACTCCTTTGTCTGGAAAGCTGAGTTCTTTCCGGAGCATGACTGAGTGGACTGCGGCTTCATTTGAAATTCAGCACTAAAACCGCTATATTAGACCATGCATAATTGTTAGGAAATTACACACCCCATGAATTTAGAACCATCGCCCAGCGCTTCTAATTCTCACGATCTTACTATGAATTCAAATTCTCAAGCTGTACAGGACTGCTTAAAAGTCGTACATGCTGCACTTGAAGATGTAAAAGCAAAAGAAATTGTTGAGCTTGATGTCAGCGGTATCAGTAATGTGGCTGATGCTATGGTCATTGCAAGCGGCACATCGACACGTCATATCAAATCACTGGCCAATAACGTTGCTGAAGAAGCACGTAAAGCTGGCTTCCGTCCGCTTGGTATTGAAGGCGAACGTGATGCTGAATGGATCCTCATCGACCTCGGTTATGTAGTGGTTCATTGTATGCTTCCAACAGCGCGTAAATTCTATGACCTAGAAAGCTTATGGCGCAATCCTGCAGATACTGACTCTGTAGCGTAAAAACCGAATATTCAAAAAAGCGACCTGTATAGGTCGCTTTTTTATTGCCTGTTCATCGGACTTTATAAGCGTTAATACAACTCAAGCTACAGCTATTTTTTTTAATTTTCATCTTGTCTTATGCACCGATTTGATGGGTATTTTAGGATAAATTCATCATAAACATAGACGTTCGATGACCGCTCAATCATCTTTTTTCCAAAATATAAAATATAAAATATAAAATAAAAAATCCCCCTTTATTAAAGGGGGACTTAGGGGGATTTAAATGATTAGTGACCCGTACCATTAATCGCTTTGGTCATATCTTCCACCACTTTCTTGGCATCACCGAAGATCATCATGGTCTTGTCGTTATAGAACAAGTCATTGTCCAGACCTGCATAACCGGTCGCCATTGAACGTTTGATTACCATAATAGTACGTGCTTTATGCGCTTCCAGAATCGGCATGCCATAAATCGGCGATGTTGGATCATCTTTGGCTGCTGGGTTGACAACGTCGTTTGCACCAATCACCAGCACCACATCCGTTGCCGGGAAGTCAGAGTTGATCTCATCCATCTCTAAAATATCTTCATACGGCACATCAGCTTCAGCCAGCAATACGTTCATATGACCTGGCATACGACCTGCCACCGGATGAATTGCAAAACGTACGGTTACGCCCTGCTCTTTTAAGATGTTCGCAAGTTCTTTGACCGCATTCTGTGCACGACCTTGCGCCATTCCATAACCCGGTACAATCACCACGCTGTCCGCATTTGACATGAGGAAGCCCGCATCATCTGCTGAACCAGAACGGTGGTTACGTTGTACCTGCTCACCCGCACCTGCTGTCGGCGCAGCTGTACCGCCCATTGCGCCACCAAACAGAACGTTGATGATTGAACGGTTCATGGCTTTACACATGATATAAGACAGAATCGCACCTGAAGAACCGACCAGTGAACCTGCCACAATCAGCATGTTGTTTTCAAGCGTGAAACCAATCCCGGCTGCAGCCCAACCAGAGAATGAGTTGAGTAGCGAGACCACCACCGGCATATCACCACCGCCGACAGGTGCAATCCATACCCAGCCAAAGACCAGTGCAAGTGCTGTCATTGCCCAGAATGCGGTCATATTCCCTGTTGAGAAGAACATGAAACCAAACACCAACATGGCAATAAAGATGATGGCCTGAACAGGTTTTACCCATGCGCCAGAAATGGTTTTTGCCCATTTCTTCGCAGCCAGTTTTCCATAAGCAAAGACTGATGCTGTAAAGGTAATTGCACCGACAAAACAACCCACGAACAGTTCAAATAAATGAACACGGCTCATTTCATGGAAATTGACACCATTGGCCGCCAAAAGGTCTGGACCGAGTTCAATCAGTTTGTTGTTATGAATAATTGCAGCAATCGCAATCAAGACCGCAGCCAGACCCACCAATGAGTGCATCAGCGCCACAGTTTCTGGCATTTGGGTCATAGGGACAGTACGCGCACGGGCAATACCCACCACCGCACCTGCTACCATTGCGCCCACAATCATCCACACCACAGGATTATCTGCAACAAAGAAGGTGGTCAATACTGCAATCGCCATGGCGATCATACCGTAACGGTTACCTTGAATTGCAGTTTTAGGACCTGATAAACCACGTAGCGTCAGGATAAAAAGAACGGCACCAATCAGGTAGAACCAATCCGCATATTCTCGAATCATTTCCATGGATTAACCCTCTTTTTTCTTTTGCTTAGGTTTAAACATTTCCAGCATACGTGCAGTCACGGCAAAGCCACCGAAAATGTTAATGCTCGCCAGGAACACCGCAATCGCGCCAAGTACGCTCACCACGTTAATGGTCTGGAAATCCACGCTGCCTTCAACACCGATCACCGGCAGACCAACAGTCTGGATCATTGCACCGACAATAATGATCGATGACAAGGCATTGGTGACCGCCATCAACGGCGTATGCAATGCTGGTGTTACACCCCACACCACGTAGTAACCTACGAAAATGGCAAGGACAAAAATCGTAATTGTTTCAACCATGAGTCTTCTCCTTAACCACGTTTTAGCAGCACTTGGCCGGCATGAGTGACAAGTAGGGCTTTTTGAATTTCTTCTTCTGGATTCAGGACAAAATTCTTGTCGGCATCAAACAGCGTTTCGACAAAATTAAACACGTTACGTGCATATAAAGCCGATGCTTCAGTCGAGACTGTCGAAGGAATATTGGGAATACCGAGAATTTTGACACCATTGCCGGTATGCACGGTTTCACCGCATTTCGAACCTTCAACGTTACCGCCAGATTCCACTGCCATATCTAAAATGACTGAACCCGGTTTCATTTTCGCAACTGTTTCAGCACGGATTAAACGCGGTGCATCACGGCCGGGTAAAAGCGCTGTGGTAATCACAATGTCAGCATTTGATACGGCTTTATCCACAATGGCAGCCTGATCGCGGATGTATTCCTCACCCGGCATCCAGCCATAACCATTCTTGGCCGCATCCGCCGCTTTTTGCTGCTCTTCGGCAGACATCGGCACGTCCAGCCATTTACCGCCCAATGATTCCACTTGGTCTTTTGCTGTTGGACGCAAGTCTGTGGCTTCCACAATAGCGCCTAAGCGTTTTGCAGTGGCAATGGCTTGCAGACCCGCGACCCCGACGCCCATGATCACCACACGGGCCGGTTTGACCGTCCCCGCAGCCGTCATTAGCATCGGGAACATGCGCTGGTATTCAGCCGCAGCCAGAAGGACTGACTTGTATCCTGCAAGGTTGGCTTGAGAAGACAAGACATCCATATTCTGCGCACGAGACAAGGTCCGTGGCAAAAGTTCCAATGCAAATGCAGACACGTTCTGTGCCGCAAATTGGTCAAGCTCAGTATTACGGTAAGGATCAAACATCGCTACGATGGCGGTGTTCGGATTGAGTTTTTGAATTTCCTCACCTTTCGGTGCACGAACTTTTAAAATCAATTGACTGCCGATGTAGGCATCATCCGTAATTTTGGCACCAACTTGTTCATAGGCACTATCGATATAGGCAGCTTTAAGCCCTGCACTACGTTCGATAATCACGCTATGTCCTGCGCTGATCAATTTCTTTACTGTCTCTGGCGTCGCAGCGACGCGATTTTCACCGACAACAGTTTCGGCTGGAATTCCGATCTGCATGAGCGTTCCTCAAGCTAATTTTTCTTAAGTAAACATCGCTTAAACGATGCTTCCCCTCAGGATGTGTTCTTGTTGAATTTTTGGATTCTAATCAAACTGTTTGAAATTACTACCTACTATTTATTTAATAAATGCCTATATATTGAACTGATGATTCATAAAAATGTTGCTGTACTGGTGCGTGGCTTACATACGCCAAATATTTATATTTGATTATTTTATAAACGATATTCATTTACCTGAATGAAAACCTGAAAATGCGCTCGGCTGATAAGCCGCCTACTTGAGATTTCTTTTGTTACATTGATCTTTCTGACCAAAATTCCTGTTTTGGTTCTTTAGGCTACCCGTTTCTGAATAGGTCTCTCTGCTAAGGACAGCGGCACTTTAGCTTTCCAAGTTTTCTAAATTTGACTTTATTGACAAATAAAGAACTTATTCCCGATAAGCTATCTGATCTGTAAAGTAATACCTTTTATTCAATTTAGTTATGATTTAACACCCATCGAGCTAGGGTTGAATTGATGGATGTGACACAACGAGATCTGTGGGTCTAAGGATCAATTATCTCTAAAATGATCAGACCAAGAGGAACAAAAATCTTGCTGACCATTTATTATATTAATGTCATAAACCGAATAAGTGACTAAAATAAAGTTTATGCACCATATCTGCGCATAAAATGAGAGCCATTATTTAATTTTTTTCATTTTCAGGGGATTTTCCGTTCTTTCTTTGTCCTATGCGTTGTAATAAAGCCAGCTATTGATCAAAAATCTGGCAACCTGATCATTCCTGACTGGTTTTCTAATTCAAGTCTTGTGTAGTCCTTGCGATCTAAGATCTTTTCATTGAGTCATTATAATATTTTTCTACTTTTAAAGCCTAAAGTTCTCACTTATAGTGCCTTTCATTCCTGCATCAATGCGCTGCTTGTTTTAAATTCTCCTCGGCTTAGATAAGGTTGCTGCTATGAACACGCCCCTCGATATCAGTCAAAACAAGCCCTTATTATGGCTGATGGCGATTGCCTGTGGTTTATGTGCCGGCGCCAACTATTATTGCCAGCCACTGATTTCATCGATTCAGCAATATTATCAGGTGCCGGAATCACAAGTGGCACTCACCGTTACCTTTGCTCAAATCTCTTATGCATTAGGCCTGCTGTTTATTGTACCTTTGGGCGATATGCTGAATAAAACCAAGCTGATTCCCTTTCTCATGCTGGGTGCAGCTGCAGGTTTATTTATTTGTGCCAGTGCGATAAACCTGCCGATGCTGTGGGTTGGCACCATCATTGCCGGACTGTTTTCCGTGGCTGCACAGATTCTGATTCCCTTGGCCACCATGGCAGTCAAACCGGAAAAAACTGGAGAAGTAGTGGGTTTCCTGATGAGCGGCTTGCTGGTCGGTATTCTGCTCTCGACCAGTATTGCGGGATTATTGTCCGACCTGTTTCACTGGAAAATGATCTATATCGTCAGTGGCATCAGCATGCTGGCTTTAAGTTTTTATCTGCGAGGAAAATTACCGAGTCTGCCACGCCTAAGAATCAGCTATGCAGCGATTTTCAAATCTATGGCGAGCTTATTAAAACATGAACCACGATTGGTCTTGCGCTCTCTTACCGGTGCCTGTGCTTTTGCCGCCATGAGCATGCTGTTCTCGACCATTGCCCTGCTGCTGACCCAAGAACCTTTCCAGCTGTCTGATGTCATGGTCGGTCTGGTGACACTGGTCGGCGTCTTTGGCGCATTGTCGACTCAATTCATTGGTAAATGGGCCGATCGGGGCCATATCAAAACCTTGAGCTGGATTGGCTGTTCGATCCTGATTGGGAGCTGGCTGTTCCTATATTTTGGTGCGGTATCGCTGCTGAGCTATATTCTGGGCTATGGACTGATTAATCTGGGGTTGGCGATTACGCATAGCTGTAATCAGAATGTGATTTTCCGCCTGCGCCCGGATGCCAAATCACGGGTCAATTCACTGTATATGACCCTGTACTTTATTGGCGGTGCCTGTGGTTCAGCCTTAGGGGTTTATGCCTGGCATCATGGGGGCTGGAGCATGACCTGTATGGCAGGACTCGGGCTGGCCCTAGGCGCTACCCTATTCGCCTTACTGGATCAATGGCATCACGCCCGGACAGCAGCCTAGATGCTTAACTATACTTAGCTGACTTGAGCCGCTGGATAGAAAGGTTTATTTAAATCTAGAGCAACTGAATTTTCCAATAAAATACAGATAAAGACCGGCAGCAAAGCGGCCAGAATCCGGCAGCTTTCCTCGAGTGACTTGTGATTCAGGGAACTATGATAGGTAACTCCGCCCTGCATGAGCTGATGATGTAATGTATATAAACGACGAAACACCCCGACTAAAATTTCGACAGAATTTCGCTCATTTAAAGCATGCTGTATGATTTTTTTCTGTGTTTCCAGTTCAGCATTACAGCTTTCCAGACTAATTTTCTGGTGACGATAATCCCAAAAACTTTGTTCCATATAGGGGTTCACTAAGAGTGAGTGGATTGGCTGACTGTACTTTTCCCAGACAATATGATTAATCTTCTGGTCCAGATCATTTTGGCAAAGTATTTCTAGAAATTGACGCAGCTTATCCTTTCCCTGAACCCGATCATCCTCTTCTGCATAAATAGCCTGAAAACCAATCCATAGACTGATGAATTTAAAATCCAGATCTTGATCCAAGTCTAGCGCTTTTTTAAACCAGCCTAAGCCACGATGAATTTTTAAGTTAAAATGTGCTGAATTTTGTGCTTTATGGCTTTTATAAATCTCCTCCAATAACAGCATAATTATTCTCCTTATTTCTATCATTTTTTATATTGGTGTTTCTACTATCAAAATATACCATTCTGGAATGACTTGGAATTCTAATTTTATTTCTTTTTTCATGTCCTGGACTTACTGGCTTGACTCAAGTTCGCCGGGTTGTTCTGCTGATTTTATGCTAGTATTACGCCCTCTTTTTTTGCAATATTGGCCTAGCGGGCTTGGGCAAAAAATAATCTTTGGGCGATTTATTCATCCCTTCTTCTTCCATTTCGTTAAGGCGTAATTTTGAATGACTGATCTGACCACCATTGAAAATAAACTTCAACCACGAATCAGTGTTGCCCCGATGATGGATTGGACCACCAAAGACTATCGCTTCTTTGCCCGTCTGTTTAACCCAAATGTGATTATGTACACTGAAATGGTCACCACAGGTGCCATCATTTATGGGGATGCCAAACGGCATTTGGACTTTAACACCGAAGAACAGCCGATCGTGCTACAACTTGGTGGCTCGAATCCTAAAGATCTCGCGACCTGTACCAAGATGGCACAGGATTGGGGTTATAACGAAGTCAATTTAAATGTGGGTTGCCCGAGTGACCGGGTACAGAATAATAAAATTGGGGCCTGCCTCATGGCTGAACCCGATTTAGTCGCAGAATGTATTGCTGAAATGCAGCATGCGGTGGATATTCCAGTGACTGTAAAACACCGGATCGGGATTGATGATATGCAGTCTTATGAAGAAATGCTGCATTTTGTCGATACCGTGGCCAAAACCGGCTGCAATAATTTTATCGTACACGCGCGAATTGCCTTATTAAAAGGTCTATCGCCTAAAGAAAACCGCGATGTGCCGCCCCTGCGTTATGAAGATGTTTATCGCCTGAAGCAGGATCGTCCTGATCTGCTGATTGAAATCAATGGCGGGATCAAGACCTATGCCGAAACGCTGGAACATCTCAAACATGTCGATGGCGTGATGATTGGTCGCGAAGCCTATCATAATCCGTACTTATTGGCTGAACTGGGCCAATTGTGGAATCTGGATGCACCTGATCGTTTCGAGATCATGCAACAAATGCTGCCTTATATTGCCCAGCGCATGGCAGAAGGTGCACCATTGTCAATTATTAGCCGTCATATTTTAGGACTGTTCCAGAACTTGCCGGGTGCACGTAAATGGCGTCAGGCACTAAGCGGTGGCAATGCCAAAACCTTGAAAGATGTGGAAACTGCGCTGTTTAATATTCAAGAAGCAATGCAACGTACTGAAGACTATGTGCGTGAACATCAGCAAGTTGAATCCTAAATACGAATTTAAAAGTCTAATCGATATAAAAAAGCACCGATGATCGGTGCTTTTTTATAGAGATGAGCGAAGACGTTATTGAGTATATGCGGTGATATTACCGACCGGAACCGGTTCTTCCTGATAAGAAACACCTTGAAATTCTGGCTCGGCAATGGGTGTGACCAGAGAACCGCGCTCATGTTCTTTTGACTCATCTACAGGTTCCGGGTCATCTAAGGCTGCAGCCAGCTGCTGTAACTCCCGATCCAGTTGCTGCCGGTATTGCTCTATTTCAATTTCATCAATAAAAGCAAAGGCATCCTCTTCGATCGCCCACCTATAGCCTCCATCGACCTTAAAGATTTTGACATTGACCGGATATGCCTCCCCCTGATAATTCAGATGAGAAATCGCTTTAAATTGATTGCCCTGCCGCTGGACAATTTTGACCCTCTGCACAGTAAAACGATAGCGCTGATAATCCTGATTGGAATTAAATTCCTGTTGCATCTGCGCTTGAATATTTCTGGCCAATTCATCCATCGAGACAAAGTAACTGCATCCAGCCAGACAGGCGATCATCCATAACACAATGATTGTTCTCATAGCGCCTCCTTCTTTTTCTTTCCTGTTCCTGCTTATAGCTGATATATGCAGTATTGTTATGCTTGCTTATTCTGTGACCTATTTTATGCTTTTTTGAAAAAACAAGAAATAAGCAGTGCATGAATCATGACTAAATTATTTAAGATTTCTACAGCTTTTTGAATAAATGATAAAAATTTACTCATAAAAAAGCCCTGAGTCTAACAGGGCTTTTTTTTTGTGAAGATTCTTTTAAAAATCGTCATCACTGGATGGATCACGATGCAAGGCATCATGAATCGCTTCGATCAGCTGCTGGGCAATTTCCTGCTTGGAGGCTTTTTCCAGATCACGCTTATCCATCTGATACTGTTCGGCAAAAAATACGGTCATGGCATTTTCATCCGACGCAAAACCGATATCGGCACGTGAGACATCATTGCAGGCAATCATATCCAGTTTTTTCGCGACCAGTTTGCCCGCGGCATATTCTTCAATATTGCGGGTTTCCGCCGCAAAACCGACCATAAACGGACGTTTCTCTTGCTGGGCGATGGTCGCAACAATATCCGGATTTTTCACAAGCGCCACATTCAGCTCATCGCCAGATTTTTTAATTTTGTGTTCTGCAACTTCCGCCACGCGGTAATCCGCCACCGCAGCAGTTGCAATAAAAATATCACAGCCATCTTCCAGCATCTGCATGCTTTCATTGAGCATTTTTACGGCAGAACTGACATTTTTGCGTTTGACACCATTTGGTGTATCCAGAGTCACTGGCCCTGCAATCAGGGTCACATCTGCCCCAGCGGCATAACAGGCAGCTGCCAGAGCAAAGCCCATTTTACCGGTACTGTGATTGGAAATATAACGTACCGGATCAATCGCTTCACGGGTTGGACCGGCGGTGATGGTGACACGTTTACCCGCAAGCTGACCAAATTTTTCTGCGATCGCACGCTGTGCTTGATGGAAATATTCTGTGACTTGTCGTGCCAGATCTTCCGGCTCAGGCATACGGCCTAAACCCACATCGCCACAGGCTTGAGATCCGGCATCCGGCATGATCACATGCACACTATCTTCAATTAAAGTGGCCAAGTTGCGTTGTGTTGGCTTAGCTGCCCACATTTGCTGGTTCATGGCAGGCGCCACCCAGACCGGGGCCTTGGTCGCCAGATATAAAGTACTGAGCAAATCATCTGCTAGACCTGCTGCAAACTTTGCCAAGGTGTCACAACTTGCAGGTGCAACCAGTAACAGATCCGCCCAACGTGCCAGCTCGATATGCCCCATACCTGCTTCCGCTTCAGGATCCAGTAATGCCGTATGGACCGGATTGCCTGATAAGGCTTGAAACGTTAAAGGTGTAATAAAAGCCTGTGCCCCTTGGGTCATCACCACCCGCACATTAAATCCAGCATCTTTCAGACGACGAACCAGAATCGCACTTTTATAGGCAGCAATGCCGCCAGTCACAGCTAAAATGATATTTTTATGAGGAATTACACTTACGTCGAAGCTCACAAACAGGCTACCTTTCTGTTGCAGTGGGGCTCACAATAGCATTAAATAACCGCATTCCCAAGAGATCGGCTTGCGGGAAAACTGATAATTCATAATAAATAAGTCTAATAACTATGCAATTTTCTATTAAAAACTGGCCGGAACAAGAACGGCCGCGAGAACGCTTAATTCAATATGGCGCAGAAAGTCTGTCCGATGCCGAGCTACTGGCCATCTTTCTTCGTTCGGGCTCCCAGCAACATTCCGCAGTCGAACTTGCCCGACTCTTGATTCAGCATTTCGGTCATCTCACTGCCTTACTGGATGCACCTTTACAGGAAGTCAGCCAGTTTCATGGCATGGGCATCAGTAAATATACCCAACTCATGGCCGTCAAGGAACTCGGACGGCGTTATATTTCCGAACATCTGAAACAGGATGCACTGGAGCTCAATAATTCCAAACGGCTGAGAGATTATTTACGTTTTGAACTGCTCGGTGAAACTCAAGAAGTGTTTGCCGTGCTGTGTCTGGATGCCAGTTTAAGAAAAATTGCCTTTAAAAAACTGTTTTATGGGTCCATCAATGCATGTGATATTTCTATTAATCAATTGCTACGTTATGCGATTAGCCAGCAGGCGACCTCGATTGTCATTGCGCATAATCATCCGCTGGGTCGGCCCTCTCCATCCAAGGCCGACCTGGCATTGACCCGTCAGATTCAACAGGCTTGCCAGCTGGTGGATATCCATTTAATCGACCATTGCATCATTGCTTTGGAAGGCAGTTTTTCCTTTGCTGAGCAGCAACTCATCAAACCGGAAATGCAGTATTGAATAGCACTTGACAAAGCAGGCACAACTCCACAAGATCATGAAAAAAATTGTGATGATTCCAATAAATGATCGTACGTGACCAGCCGACTGTTTTTAAACTGCTGTTTTCCTGGCGGGGGACGATTTTACCTAAAGTTTTACCACCTTTAGGCGTGGTGATGCTGATGTCAGCTATCATTGGTGGCTTATCACATATTGGCTATTTTCATTTTCCAGAATTACCCCTGGTCGGATTTACCCTGATTGGAGTCGTGCTGTCGATCTTTCTCGGATTTAAGAACTCGGCCTGTTATGACCGCTGGTGGGAAGCGCGCAAACTTTGGGGTATTTTGATTGCCAATTCACGTCATTTTGACCGGGATTGCAGGATGCTGTCCCAAGGTCGCCGTGAGCGTGTGATTCAGCATGTGATTGTCTTTGCCAATGTTCTCCGTGACCGGCTACGCCATCAAACAGCCAATCCGACCGAACTGGTTGAAACCAGCGGCATGAGCCAGCAAGCGGTGACCCAGCTCTATCAACAGGCCAACGCGCCGCAATATACCTTAAGCCTGATTCAATGGGAGTTAATGCAGGCACTCAAAGAAGGTGAAATCTCAGACATCATCTATATGCAGATGAATAATCATGTGGCAGAACTAAGTATTGTCCAGACTGGTTGTGACCGGATTGCGACAACGCCTTTGCCTTTTGCCTATTCGGTCTTGCTGAATCGTACCGTCTATTTTTTCTGTTTTATTTTGCCTTTTAGCCTGGGTTCAACATTGGGTTTATTTACGCCTTTGCTGGTCGGAATTTTGGCTTATACCTTTTTAGGACTAGATGCCTTAAGCTCAGAAATTGAAGAACCTTTTGGCACGCAAAGTAATGATTTGCCACTGGACTCAATGGTGCGTACAATTGAAATTGAACTCTTAGGCACGCTGGGCAAACCAACCCCACCACCGATTCAGGCCAAAGATCATAACCTACTGTAATTTATTCTTCTCTTGCCCTTTTCTATCAGCAAAAGGCACTTCTGCTTTGCAAGAACAAAGTTCGAGTAAAGCACTCAATCAACAAAACTCTCCCAAATCCCGACTTGTCCCGGTTTTAGGCTCGGCACATTCCCGAGTCTGATCCATGGCATATGGTCGCCATGAAAGTCACTGCCAATCGAAACTTTCAGACGATGCTCCGCAATCATCCGATCGACCATCTGGCGAGTGGAACTTGGATCTACCGCTGGCGGCAGTTCAACGGCGTCGCCACCAAACTTGGCAAAGATCTCGATCAGGTAACGAATGTTGGTCGCAGATAGGTCATATTTGGTCGGATGTGCCAGCACTGCAAAACCGCCACTTTCATGAATCACCTGAACCGTGTCTTCAAGACTCAAGCCATCAAATTTGACATAGGCTTTCTTGCCTTCCTTGATGTACTTATCAAAAGCCTGTTGCGGGCGAGTCACAATACCTTTTTCTACTAAGGTTTTGGCAATATGCGTCCGTGTTACCCGATCAGGGATATTATCGACTTTGACCAGTACATCGGCATAAATATCCTGACCAATTAAAGGAATCAGTAAGTCACAGATCTGTTTCGAGCGTTCCGCCCGGATTTTCTTCTGCTGATTGAGGGCTTTTTGTAAAGGCTCAGGATTTTGCATATTCAGTGCAACAATATGCACGCCATAATTTTTCTTGGTGGCTGGACGTGACCACTGGCTGGAGATTTCCACCCCAGAAATGATCTTAATCTCATGATTTTTAGCGGCTTCTTGTGCCAGTTCCAGGCCATCCATAGTGTCGTGATCTGTCAATGCCAAAGTATGCACCGATTTCTCTACGGCAGCCTCGACCAATTGCTGTGGAGTTAAAGTTCCATCAGAAATATTGCTATGTGTATGTAAATCTACGCCGTGCATCTCTATACTATGACATTTATTTAATCAGATTTAGATACTCTAACATGAAAGCACTTTTAGACTTTGTGCCACTCATTATTTTCTTTTATTTATATAAAACTGTAGATCCAAAAGACACTGACCATCAACTTTTGCAATTGATCGGTTCTGCGGGGGGTGTCGACAATAATAATATTCTTGTGGCAACCACTGGTCTGATTATTGCTATGCTGGTGGTCTATGGTGCGTTATTTGTCATGCAAAAATTCCGCTTGGATAAGCAGCAATGGATTGTGCTGTTTATGACCGTGATTTTTGGTGGGATCACTCTGATGCTGAGCGACGATTTCTATATCCGTTTAAAGGCGGTATTGCTGAATCTGGTCTTTGCGGGCGTATTCCTGCTGTCGCCTTGGTTTAGTAAAGATAAAAAGCCACTGATTCAGCGTCTGTTTGGCCCGGTTTTCAACTTAAGTGAAAAAGGCTGGATCAAACTGAACTATGCCTGGGTCGCCATGTTTGCACTGATGTCATTTTTACATACCTTCTTTGCCTACTTGTGGCTGGATGGAAAATATTGGGGCGAATTTACGGCATTCGGTGACATGATCGTGATGTTTTCCTTTATCATTATCCAGTTTATTGTATTGCGTAAATACTTTAAGACTGCTGAATAAATCCAACTACAAACGATTGAGAATCATCATGCCGTTATTTGTCGTTAGCTGTACCGATCAGGAAGGTACAGTGGAGAAACGTCTTGCCATTCGTCCACAACATCTTGCCCGCTTGCAAAAGCTGAATGATGAAGGCCGTCTGATTGTTGCAGGCGCGATGCCGAAAGATCCGAGTAATCCACAAGCCGGCTTTTATGGCAGTACCATCATTGTCGATTTTGACAGCCGTGAAGACCTGGATACCTGGCTAGAAGATGAACCCTTCCTGAAAGAAGGTGTATATGCACAGATTGATGTGAAACCGTTTAACAAAGCATTCCCTCAAGGATAAGGTTTATGCGTGTTGTTCTTGCCAGTGTTATTGGCCTCTGTTGTACCTTTCATTCTGTATGGGCAGTAGAAGTTGCCACAGTTCAGACAACACCAAACAGTGTCGCCGCTGCTGCTGTACAAGCTGCGGTCGCAACCCCCACTGCTACGCCAAAACCTGCAATTATCCCTGTGGCTGCAACAGCATCTCAAGCCCTTCCGGCAACTGGAAATAAGCCACTGACTGCTGAAGAACTCGCCAGAAATAAAGCTCAGCAAGATGCCAAAGTAAAAGCCTTGGTGAAAGATCAGGCGACGCGTCTGCAACAGCTGGAAAAAGCCAATCTGGAAGCGTTAGCACAAAATCAGGAACTACAGCTCAGAAATGACAATCTTGGCGTGCAAGTACAGGTTTTACAAAGCGAACGCAGTGCACAGATGTTCCTGTATGGCGCTGCCACATTGGCCGTGGGCGTTTTGCTGGGCTTTCTGATTGCCAGTTACGTTTATACCAAGCGTCGCCGTCAATGGTAATCTATTCCCCTTTCGGACTTATTTAAGGTTGTAGTCGTTTTGTCGCATGCAATTCAAACCGCCGATCTCGATTGGCACTTGGTGGATGGCATTGAAGTGCCTGTCTCTAAACAGTTTGGCGATGTTTATTTTTCTAAAGACAATGGTTTGCTGGAAACCCGCCATGTTTTTTTAAATGGCAATGAACTGCCGACCCGCCTGACTGACTTAAAACCGTTTGAATATTTTTGTGTGGGCGAAACCGGCTTTGGCACAGGATTGAATATTCTGGCGTTATGGCAGCTCTGGCAGCAGACCCGTCCGGACAATCACAGTCATTTGCATGCGATTTCAGTGGAGAAATTTCCGCTCTCTAAACCCGATCTGATTCGCGCTTTAAATGTCTGGCCTGAACTCAAGCCATTAGCAGATCAACTGATTTCCCAATATCCGATGCCAATTGCAGGCTGCCACCGTTTAAGCTTTCCTGAACAACGTTTCAGTCTGGATCTTTGGCTTGGAGATGCCCATGATGTATTTCCCATCATGGAAAAAACCGCACCTGTGAATGCATGGTTTCTGGATGGTTTTGCGCCGTCTTGTAATCCAGACATGTGGGAAGAAAATGTTTTAAATAATATTGTGCGTTTATCCGAGATCGGCACCACTTTCGCTTCTTTTAGTGTCGCAGGTGTCCTGAAACGTGGCCTAAAGAATCATGGGATTTCCATTTCACGTCCAAGAGGTTTTGGGCATAAACGTGAAATGCTCAAAGCCATCTGGAAGCTATCTGAACCAGCCAATTCGGGTGCAGATCAGGATATTACTCAAAAAAAAACAGCATTAAATCCTGAGCTTGAATTTAACGTACGCCAGATTGCGGTTATTGGTGCCGGAATCGCAGGTTTAAGTGCTGCCTGGGCCTTTGTGCAGCGTGGCCACCAAGTCACGATTTACGATCAATCAGCGCCACTTGCTGGTGGCTCTGGTAATCCGCTTGCGCTCCTGAACCCAAAACTCTGCCCGATTGAGCAGAGTGCAGAACATTTAATGACCTTGGCTTGGCAACATGCCCTGACTCATTATGCAAAATTCAAAGCCTTTCGACCGATTCAGGTTAGTCAATTGGCACTCAAACATCCTGAAACTCTTTTAAGTCTGGCAAATGAATATCCAGCACATATTCTTTCAGTGCAAACGGCGGATGAGCAGAAACTGCATACTGAATATTCAAGTTTAAAACTTTTAGCAGCAGGAACTATTTCTCCGCATCAATTGCGTGATGAAATTTTACAGCATCCGAATATTAAATATATCCAAGCAAAAATCACCAAAATTAAGCAGCTATCTCAACCCGAACTTTTTGAAAATGAAAATTGTTTGGGTCAGTTTGATCATGCGCTGGTTTGTAGCGCGCGCGAGACAGCACAATTCTTTGAGCATTATCCGGCACTCAAGCCAATTCGTGGACAAGTGAGCTGGCTAAACAATAGCGCTCAGCCTTTAAGCAAAGACACTGCTTATAACTACGGTGGGTATTGTATGCAACTGGATGATACACATTTAATTCTCGGTGCATCTTTCCATCCCGGCCGGGAGGATACAGAGGTGCTCCCAGAAGATCATGCACATAATCATGAGCTGCTCCAGAGCGTCTTTCCAGATTATGCCGCGTCATTAGCACCGATGGACACCTGGCAAGGCCGTGCATCGCTACGTGCCCAAAGTCAGGATTACTTTCCTTTACTCGGTAAAATGCAGCCTGAACAGGAAATTTATAGTTTTGCCGGTCTAGGCTCCAAAGGCTTTTTATTTGCACCCCTTTGTAGTGAAATTCTGGCCGCCCAGATTCTGGGTGAAGCCTGTCCTATTCCGGCAAGTCTGGTTAAAAAACTCAGCGTGAGCCGCTTTCAAAAGAAAGTAAAAGCCAAGAAGCCTTATTTTAAGCCACAAATTGAATTACCCTTTTGAATTAATCCCTCTAAGTCCCCCTTTTTTAAAGGGGGACTTTTCTCTACTTTTATGAATAAATCGAATGCCTGTAGCTCCTCCCTTTAGAAAAGGGAGGTTGGGAGGGATTAAATTTCAGCCAATAAAAAAGCGCCTTGCGGCGCTTTTTTTTAACAGAATGCTTATGCACCCTGTTCAAGCGGTAAGCCTGCATCACGGGCGGCACGAGTACCCCCCATCAGAATGACATATTCACGTGAACTGTCAAAACCCTCTAGTTTTTCAGCAGCACGTGGAGCTTTACTCCCCCCACCACACAAGATGTAAATGGGTTGATCCGCTGACACCTGAGTTAGGCTCTCTGCTGAAAGATCGTTAATGGGCTGATTCACCGCCCCTTTCACGTGTGCTTCAGCAAAAGCACTTGTATCGCGTACATCCCAGATAATTGCATTTTCTGGGAACTCAAATGTTGTAATTTCTTGTTTACGGATCATTGCGCACTCCTTTGATGTAAACAACACTTGGCAAATGAAGAAAACATCCCTAGCATCTCAGATATTCTTTCCATTTGTAAAGGTCTAAACCATGCCTTCTTTCGATATTGTTTCTGAATTAGAAATTTTTGAAGTAAATCATGCAGTTCAAAACACCCAAAAAGAAATTGCGACCCGCTTTGACTTCCGCGGTCAGGACGTTTCTATTGAACTGAATGAAAAAAACAAGGAAATCAAGATTTCGACTGAAAGTGATTTCCAGTGTGAACAAGTGTATAGCATGCTCGAAAGTCATTTCTTTAAACGCAAAGTTGATATTCAGGCACTCGATCCACAGAAAATGACGGCTTCTGGTAAAAACGTGATTCAGGTGATCAAGCTCAAAGACGGTCTTGACTCTGATACCGCAAAAAAAATCAATAAAGCCATTAAAGAAAGCGGCATTAAAGCGCAATCTTCTATTCAGGGAGACAAGATTCGTGTAACGGACAAGAAGCGCGACACTTTGCAACAAGTGATGACCTTCTTAAAAGAACAGCAATTTGGTTTGCCTTTACAGTTCAATAACTTTAAAGATTAAGACCGTACAGTGTCTTAAAGAAGGAATTATGACGCATCGCAATCGACTGACCAAACTGGTAAAAGCTACTTCCAGACTACCTCAAGCTATTCGTAGTACTTTATTGAGTAAAACCTTTGGCCGGATTATTCCCATGGTAGGTTCTGCCAAGATTCGCTATGTAGAACTCAGTGGGGAAAAAGTGGTGGTCACAATCGCCAACCATAAAGCCATGCAAAACCATATTGGTCAGGTACATGCCTGCGCCATGGCCTTAGTGGCAGAAACTGCGACCGGCTTTGTGACAGCAATGAATGTGCCGGATACCGCGATTGTATTAATCAAAAGTTTGAAGATTGATTTTAAACGTCCGACCAAAGGCGCCATGACTGCAGTCGCTACCTTGACGCCGGAGCAACAAGCACTCATGCAAAGCTCCGATAAAGGCGAAACATTGGTTCAGGTCACGGTCACGGATGAATCCGGAGAAACGCCGATTCAATGTGAAATGCTCTGGGCCTGGATTGCCAAAGATCAGCTCAAGCAATCATAATTCTTTCTAAGCAAGAAAAATCCCAGAGATCATCTCTGGGATTTTTTTATATCTCATTCAATCATTGGGCTGCTTGAGACTCTAAAAACTTCTGTTTGGCTTCCTCTGGAATCAGACGCTTATTGCCTTTTACATCGACTGCGACAAAAGTAAATACTCCTTCTGTGACACGAATCGGCGCACGTGAATCATCATGACTGTCCCAGACTTCAATTTCCATCTGAATAGAGGTCTTGCCAACTTTTAAAATCTGGGTATAACAGCTAATGACATCCCCGACTTTCACTGGAACCAGAAAGGTCATCTGGTTAATCGAAATCGTGGCACAACGTCCCTTTGAAAATCGTTCTGCGTGAATCGCGCCTGCCAAGTCCATTTGTGAAACGATCCAGCCACCAAACACATCACCACTCCAGTTGGTATCTGCAGGCATTGCGATCGTTTGTAGGGAAAGAATCCCCTCTGGTTTTACTTGAGAATCTGACACATTCACTCCAGGCATTTGAATTAGGGTTGGGTATTTAACTGCTGATCAAGCCATTTTTGTAGTTCGCTTGATCGTAATGCACCGCTTATTCTAGCAATTTCGTTGCTTTTATTCATCAACACCAGCGTCGGAATACTGCGAACATTAAATGCTGAACTTAAGCGCGGATTCGCTTCGGTATCAATTTTTGCAAAAACCACGTTTGGATATTGCTGCGCGACAGTCGCAAAATGCGGTGCCATCATTTTACAGGGGCCACACCATTCTGCCCAGAGATCAATCAGGATTGGTAAATCACTATGGGTGACAAACTGGCTGAAATTCTGCTCATTTAATTCAATTGGCGCCAATGGAATCAGGGCCTGATGACATTGACCACAGGCAGGGTTGGCGGTGAGTTTATCTTCAGGAACACGATTTTTGGCCTGACATTCTGGGCATACAATAATCATCTAGCGTACTCCAATATGTTGATGTAGGAATTCTAATTGGGTTGAAACGGCTTTTTCAAACCATTCACCATGATAAATATCAAAATGCCGGATATTCCACTCCTGATATTGTACAAACGGTGCAAGATTGGTCACGGTTTCGCGACTGGATTCAATCGGAATTAAACTATCCAGTTTTGCTGCAATAAACAGCACAGGAATGGTGATTTTTCTAACTTGCTGAATCGGGCGATAACGCATTAAATTAAAAAAGACCCGCGCAGGAATTTGACCACTCCAATAATAATCCGGATTCACAATCGACAGATAACCCTCGTAGCTGTCCTGTGTCGGCATAAAACACAGCTCGTAAGGATCGACCACCGGCAAGGTTTTGGGCTGCATACCGACCTTGCTTCCCATATAGTCCTGACTAGAAACCTTAAGTGCCTTGGGGAGTTGCTGCAAAGGATAAAGCCTGGCACTTTCAGCCCCATCGACAAAAGGCACCTGTACCATTGCGGCCTGAATATTTTTCAGTTCTGCTGCCAGGGTGAGTACATGCCCTCCACTTAGCGCAGTTCCCCAGAGCACGATCCGTTGACTGTCAATCGACTTACGTGCCTGAATATGCCTGATCATGGTTCGCCAGTCATCCAGCTGGGCATTAATGGATACCAGCTCACGCGGTCGCCCGGTACTGCCGCCCCAATAGCGATAATCGAATAACACCACCGCATAGCCGACACTGGCAAAATGCTGGGCATAGTGCACCAGTTTAAATTGACGTAAGGCCGCCAGACCATGGGCCATCAAGATCACGGCCGGTTTTTCTATATTTTTAGGCCGATAAAAATCTGCAGCAATCACGTCCTGACCGCTTTTGACATACAGTGGCTCAACTGTATAAGCCTGCATACGCGCTCCATTGCGTTATCTTATGGTGATCATCATTTATAAAAATTTCACAACAGCTTCAGCATGTTTTCCGCTTAATGCTATCATAAAGCATATCGATATAAATGAAATGATGGAGTGGCGTCATGAGCGAAAATGTAGGCTTTGCTGGTCAAATTGGTCCGGAACACGTGACTCAGGTGGTCGAGAAAGGTTTTAAATCTATTATCAATAACCGCCCGGATATGGAAGGTGGTTCTGAGCAGCCGACCAGTGCACAAATTGAAGAAGCTGCACGCAGTGCCGGTCTGGATTATGTCTTTCAGCCTGTCGTCGCTGGTCAGATTACTGAGCTCGATGTACGTACTTTTGCCAATCATTATAATGAATTACCGAAACCTATTCTGATGTTCTGCCGTACTGGAAATCGCTCAAATAATTTATATCAACTGGCAAAACAGATGGACCTGCTGGATGACTAAGTCTTTTTGGAAAATTGTAGTACTGGCAAGCTGTTTAAGTGTCAGCTCACTTGGTTTTGCCGCAAATGATCTCAGCCGTGCAATGACCTCTTCGCTGAGTGTGTCAGGTGAAATGACCTTAAGCAAGTTTCAGCAATTGATTCAGCAAGGTTTCAAATCTGTGATTGTAAACCGGCCGGATCAGGAAACTGGCAATAATGTCACGGTGAGTCAATTACGCTCCATTGCGGAGAAATCTCAAGTGAGTGTAATTTATCAGCCTGTGGTGAGTGGCCAGCTTTCTCAGGCTAATATTGAAGAATTTGCTCGATATTATAATGAGCTGCCTAAACCAATTTTGATGGTTTGCCGAAGCGGCACACGTTCGGCTGCTTTGTTTAATCAGGCTAAATCTCAAGGATTGATTCATGAATAAGTTATTGATTATTTTATGTTGTAGTTTGGCTTTTACAGGCTGTAACTCGATGAATCTGAAGCCGACAGTGGGTGTAAGTGTGGGAACATCGATTTAGTTTTTAAATTTCAGTTCCCATAAAAAAACAGCGCCGAAGCGCTGTTTTTTTATTATTTAGAATTAAATTTTAGCGAAGCTCTAACCATACAGTGGTCACCTTACCTCCAGGTACGGCTGTAGAAACTTTAACATCATCCCCTTGAACACAACCTTTCAAACGAATTGTATAGTTTACTACTGGACTATTACCTTGACTAAAGTTAGTAGGTGTTAATAACGGCATAGTATTTGGTACAGTTACATCACCTCCAAATACTTCAGCTTCACAAGTTTGATTCTTATATGTAAAGGTTGGATCACCGATTACTGATGCATCTAGTCCAGTTACTCGTCCTTTACCATTACCTTCTATATTCACAACATATTCTTTACTAGCAAGAGTAACATTCAAAACACTATCCGGTTCTGCACCTGAAACCTCTAATATTTTTTTTGTTGAATCAGTAGAATCCTGAATTAATTTTACCACTGGTTCAAAGGTTGTATTATCTTTTACAGCCGCATTCACCAATGTACCTGAAGGCATTGGTACTGTTTTTAAGCTATTACCATATACTTGGAATGAAAAATTACCTGTGCCTTGAGCAATCTTCTGATTTGATGTGAATCCATTTTTCCAAACAAATGTAGGTGTATCATGTGCAAATGCAAATATTAATTGCTGGCGTAACACCGCGCTCAATCCATTGTCACAAGTATTAAGCTTATTATTAGGCGTATCTAGCTGATTTAAATTTGGTTGTAAGAAACTAGAAGCTGCACATCCTAAAACATCTTTAGCCTTATTGTATACAAATTCCCCTACATTATGCAGGCCATCTTCATTATCATCACGATAGAAAGCACCAATATTATGCGTAAGAACATCTCCTGTGGTGAAAGAGTTACTTCCATCTTTATCAATATAATCTTTATCACCTTCAACAAAAGCTAAAACAGTAACGCGATTATCAATTGGACGAGGGTTTTGAGTGGTTAATGTTACACTACACGAACCCGCAGCATTTGTTGCACATGATGAATCAACTTTGCCACCTTCAGCGATAAAGCTAATTACTGTTCCTGCTGGTACAGCATTACCGACTCGATCTGTTAAACGAGCAACAATTGTTGAAGTATCACCATCAATATCTGTTCTCAATGATTGTTTAGAAACCGATAAACTTACACCATTCTGTGTTACACGCCCGGTAGATACTTTAACATTCTTAGATAATGCTGATATTTGTGGATTGGACACAAGTGAAGCTTTCACTTCTACTGGTCCAGGTTTAGTTCCTGGGTATAAGTTAACTACAATTTTACCATTGGAGTCACTTTGCACAATTTTCGGTTTGGCATTACCTAAAGACACAAAGCTAAAATCAGGAGGGGTTAAGGTTAATTCAAGTTCCACATCCTGATTCTTCGCAGGGCGGCCATTGGCAAATAATGTAAATTCAATTTGACCTGAGGCAGCAGAACCACTACCGGAGATTCCCAAATCTACTGCTGAAGTTGTGGTATAAACTAAAGAGTCCGCTTTAATCTCATCAATTTTGACTTTAATTTGAGCTGGAGTTTTACTATTTTGACTTGCAGCCTGAATTACAGGTTCATCCTGACATAAATCACCATTTGCTGAGATTGCTTTATATGTAGTCGTGACATTACCTGAATTAATTGATGTAACTGCAGTAGGTTCAAATGTACCACATGATGCACTAAAATTAACCAGTACATTATTTTGTGGAATACCACGTTCGTTATTTGTTTTTAATGTAATATTTGTAGTGCCGCCCACTTCTAAATTAGAAGTAGTTGCAATGATATCTGACAGCACAATATTTAGAGGTTGTAAAGAAAAGGTAAGATCTTTAACAGTAGTAGATTCATCTTGGTACTCGACATTCGCCGAAATTTTGTAGACACCCGTTAGACTTGGATTTTTAGGTACGAGTGAAATACTTGCCTCACCTTCTGCATCAGTTAAAACAGCACCATTAGCACTGCCTAATTCAATTTCACCTGTCGCGGTAAATGTTACTATTGCCCCACTAATCCCACGCCCTGCTTGATCCGTTACTCTAACTGTTGCTTTCGCACCTTCGCTATTAATAACTTGGATTGGCATTCCATTAGCATCTGTTAAAACAACTGCACTCGCATTAAGTGATTGTACCTCTTCACCAGTACTTGGATTTTTAGGATTTTCAGTACTCGGATTTGAACCACCATCATTATTATAATATCCGTCACTACCACCACCACCACAACCGGCCAACATTAGCGCCAAAGTAAGAGCAGATAATTTAATACCTAATTGTTTACTAATCATTTAAATCCCCAAGACCCTCTATTATAGAGTTTGTTATCAATCTTTATTTAATTATGCGCTATGTAACCATAGTTAAGCTTTTATGTAAATAAAGGTAAGCCAAATGTTTTGTATGCTAGCTTATATCAATAAAGTGATTTTGATAAGAGTGATCAATGTACGACCTCATCATTATTGGCGCAGGCACTGCAGGAATCAGTGCTTATAACGAAGCCATCAAATACACCCAAAATATTTTAATTATCAATGATGGCCCTTGGGATACGACTTGTGCCCGTGTAGGTTGTATGCCAAGTAAATTGCTAATCTCTTCTGCAAATCGTATGCATGATATTCAAACTGCTGAAGAACTTGCTTTAAAACATAATGCTGTCATTGGTTCTTCAGATGTTATGCAACGTGTGCATGTCCTTAGAGAACGTTTTATTCGTGCAACCTTGAAAGGTGTTGATCGATGGGAGGCTTCACATAAAATTTCTGGTCATGCAACGTTTATTAATGCCCATACAGTTGAAGTCAATGGAAAAGCTTATCAGGCTAAAAGCTTCATTATTGCGGTTGGTTCACGACCTAATATCGATAAAACATTCAAGGAAGAATTAGGAGATAAATATCTAACTTCTGATGAGATATTTGAACTTTCTCAATTACCCAAGTCTTTAGCAGTGATCGGAAGCGGTGTGATTGCCATTGAACTGGCACAAGCCATGCAACGACTGGGCGTAGACACTACCCTGTTCGCTCGTAGCCAAAAAGTAGGTGCCTTAACCAGCCCTGCTTTACAAAAGCTGGCACAGGAGCAATTGAGTAAAGAACTCAATATCAAGTTCAAAATCTTGCCAGATCAAGTTAAAAAACAAGCTGGTCATATCCAGATTAATTTTACTGAAAATGATCAAGCTCAAACTATTCAAGTTGAATATATTTTGGGTGCTACAGGCCGTCAGACTAATCTGGATCGATTGGGTTTAAATCAGTTAGATCCTAATTTTGCTGATATCAAAAAATTGCCTATCAATAAAAAAACCAAACAACTCGCAGATATGCCGATATTTATAGTGGGTGATGCCGCACCTGATGCCCCCATTCAGCACGAAGCTGCTCATGCTGGTAAAGAAGTGGTTCATAACTGTTTAAATTATCCCGAAATTAAACCGATTCCCGCACTCACCCCACTGGCAATCGTATTCTCTCACCCGGAAATGGCGATTATCGGGCAAAGTTTTAAACAGTTAGAAAAGCAAAATATTGAGTTTATTCGAGGATTTGCCTCCTATGAAAATCAAGGACGTGCACTGGTTCTTGCTGAAAATAAAGGTGGTATTGAAGTTTATATTGATAAAAAATCAGGCAAATTATTAGGCGCAGAACTCTTCTGTTCACAAGCTGAACATCTTGGCCATCTTCTGGCCTGGACCATTGATGCAGATCAGGATATTCATCAAATCCTGGCAAAACCTTTTTATCACCCAACACTGGAAGAAGGTCTCAGATCTGCTCTTAAACATGCTCGTCGTCAATTTGATGCATTGTAAGTGTTTGCTGACGCTCATTGAGTACATTAATCAAACGGTAACTGTGCGCAACTAAGCGATCTAACCAACGCTGAGCAGCCAATAACTCAAAAGTTTTGGCTGCATTCAGCTGATACGTTGAGGCATAAATATTAGTTTTTTCACGTAATTCGCTACGATGCTGTTTACTCCACTGTTTTAGATGTCCCATTTCAATATACAGTTGGCTCAAATCTTCAGATGAGCGAGTATCTAGCATGCTATTTCCAGCATTTTCCAGAATCTGGATAAAATCCAAGGCAAGTTGATGAATCGCGGGTTGGGTACGAATACTCACAACATGCTTTAGATTTTCCAAATCACTACGCAACACTTTCAGATAAACCATCATCCTTAATAAGCTAAACAGCCGACTTTGATCAGTGCTATTTTCAGGCACAACAATTTTTTCTAAATAATCCTGTAATTTGTAAATTAATTCGTCTTGCTGTTTTAATTCATTGGCCGAAACCAATTCTGCTGACTTGATGGCTTTTAGAATCCAGGAATATTGGGTCAATATGGTTTTAAAGATCACTTGTTCTGCCGTATTAATTGCGACCGCAGGCACTGCCAAACTGGCTCCATCTAAGGCCTGTAATAATGAATCTTCATGTGCCGGAATATATTTCACCAACAGCTGTTCAAAGGGGCGAATCAATGGCATAAAAAATAAGGCACCAAATACACTGAAGGCTGTATGAAAGGCTGCCACAATGACCACATGATCCCAACCAGATAAAAAATACTGTGGTTGATACAGCCATAAAAACAAAGGAACCAAAATACAAAATGCAAAAATTGCACTCACGACATTAAAACAGACATGCACAGCAGCAGTTCGTTTTGCATTGGCATTTGCACCGATGGCTGCCAGTACTGCAGTTGCAACGGTTCCAATATTCTGACCAATGACGAGCACAAGCGCTTGATCGAGCTGAATCGCCTGACTTGCTAATGCAGCAAGTGTCGCTGTAATGGCGGCACTAGAGGACTGCAAAATCACAGTCATGACCAAACCGAAAAGTACCAATAACAGCTTTGCAGCAAAACTTTCGGTCGAGAAAATTGAAAGATCGAGATGTTCTGCGACACCTGACATTGCTACTTGAAGCAAATCAATTCCAAAGAAAATCAGGCCGAATCCCGCAAGCGCCAAGCCGGTAAGCGCTGTACGTCCATGTGCTAATATTTTAAGTAAAGCGCCTATGGCAATGAGAGGCAAAGCCACTTGTCCAATAGAAAACTTTAAACCTAAAAAAGCCACAATCCAGCCAGTACTGGTTGTACCGATATTGGCGCCAATAATTACACCAATGGCTTGCGAAAAAGAGAGTACGCCTGCACTGACAAAGCCAATGGTTGCTAGAGTCGTGGCTGTGGAGGATTGCACAATCAAGGTCAAGGCAATACCTGAAGTCATTGCTTTAAAAGGAGAACCAGTAAACCGACCTAACCATTGTCTTAATGTTTCACCTGCAATATCTTTAAGGCTCTCGGTCATTAAAGTCATACCAAGCAAAAATAAACCGATTCCACCACAGAGCTGTGTAAATACCTCAAACACGCAGATTCCTAGGCTTTAAATTTTAATGATTAAAACATAATCAGGCTGATTTAAAAACAGCAAATAACCTTGAGTAAATTCAGAATATTATTTTTACTATATTTGATTTTGCTATACCCCCCGCGCACAAAAAAACACCCCCAACTGTTAAGTTGGGGGTGTTTCGAATAATGAGCTGGCGATGACTTACTCTCACATGGGTAACCCCACACTACCATCAGCGCAAAGAGGTTTCACTTCTGAGTTCGGGAAGGGATCAGGTGGTTCACTCTTGCTATTGTCGCCAGCACAA